>CAZUHZ010000205.1:0-3781 GCA_964620895.1 uncultured Dysgonomonadaceae bacterium
CTAGTTTAGGTATTGAGAGGTCTGATCGACTTTCGTCGGTATTGACATTTTCATTGAAAACTTCGCATGCTAACAAGGGTGTAGATTTTTTGAGCACATTGATGGAGGTCTATAATTATAAAGCTATTGAAGATAAAAACCAAGAAGCAATTAATACAAGAAACTTTATTATTGAAAGACTAAGCATTGTTGAAAGAGAGTTGAGTGTGGCTGAAGGCAAGGTGGAGAGCTATAAGCGCGAGCAGGGCATGACCAACCTTAAAGCTGATTTAATGCAAAGTTTACAGCAAAGTAGCCAATATGAGCAACAGTTGGTGAAGGCAGAATCGCAACTGAACATTGTGAATAGCTTAAATGAATGGGTGCACAACCCAGACAATAAAGGCAAGGCAGTGCCTAGCAATGTAGGATTGGAAGACTCAATGTTGGCAGCAACAATAAATGAGTACAACCAGTTGTTGGCTGAACGAGATCGATTGAAGCGCAGTATTGATGAGAGTAGCCCTGTAATGCAAAAGCTGACTGAGCAGATAGAGTCGTTGCGCAACACTATCAACTCATCGATAGCTAGTGTGAGAGATGGGTTGCACATACATCGCCGAAATATAGCCAATCAGGTGCGTATCTATGGTGGAAAGTTGGGCGATGTGCCTATGCAAGAACGCCAGTTTCTAGATATTGCACGTGAGAAAAAAATTAAAGCAGAACTCTACATGCTACTGCTACAAAAACGTGAGGAAAATGCATTGGTGCTTGCTGCTAACAGGAATAATGCAGTAATTTTAGATAAAGCTCATCGTGCAGGAGTAATTCATCCGAATAAGAAGATTGTATTGTTGGCAACTTTGCTATTCGCATTGTTATTACCTATTGTTGTAATTTATCTGTTAGATTTGTTGCAATATAAAATACGTACACGTGGCGATGTGGATAGAATAACGAAAGTGCCTATTTTGGGGGAAATACCTAAGCTAAAAAGCCTAAAAGCAGAGAGCAGTATTGTAGTGTCGGAGAATGCTGGCACGAAGCAAAATGAAGCATTTCGTATGATCCGCACCAACTTAATTTTTTCGCTAGCACCAAAAGATAAAGTGGTTGTTTTCACCTCTACTGTTCCAGGTGAAGGAAAAACATTTACTGCCATTAACACAGCCATTAGTCTAGCATTGTTGGGCAAGAAAGTATTGTTGCTTGGAATGGACTTACGAATACCACGGATACATGAATATATCGGGATACCGAATGATAAAGGACTAACTACCTACCTGTCGGGCTATGAAGAGGATGTTGAGCAGTTGATTCATGCTACAGCTATAAGTGAGCATTTATGGGTGATGCCTGCTGGGTCTATTCCGCCCAACCCTGCAGAGTTGTTGTCACGCAACTCATTGGATGAGCTGATGGAGAAGTTGCGCTCGATGTATGATTACATAATGATAGATAGTGCTCCTGTAAGTTTGGTTACTGATACACTTATCATCAACCGCATAGCTGATGCTAATGTGTATTTATGTCGTGTGAACTACTCTAGTAAGATGAATTTGAAATATGCCAATGAATTGATGGAAAAGGGTGAGTTGAAAAACATGCTGTTGGTGATAAACGATGTGGAAGAGTTTTATCATAGTTACGGGTATGGATATGGACAGAAGAAAAAGGAATAGTCAGTAAAAAATAGCTATTGTTTTATTGATGGCAAGTGGGGATTTATATATAGGAAGTACCCCTTTGCAAGTGTATCGTAGCACCTTGTGCCATATTGACTTTCCTCTACTAGCTGTTATCAAAGAAAAAAGTTTGTAATTCCCGATATTGTTTGATATTATTAATTCAGAGGAATCGTTATCTCTTTGTTGTCAGTCCCTGTTTTATAAACTATAATATCCGATTCAGTTAATTCAACTAAACGCCAGTTATCTAGCGTGTTTCCTAAAGCCCCTGTCATTATTTGAGTAAAAGATTGCACTTTAGAGAAATCGAACTTGTGGATATTGTTTTCGTGTTCGTGCCCTACCACAAAAGCTTGAAGAGAAGAGTTCTCAGTTTCTGTTATAATATCAAGAAGCTCTTTGGTGTTGGTTCTAGTCACGTACTCATCATACGATTCTTTTTCCGATCCATCACTCTTGTCAAATGGTAGTGACATGTGCATAAAAATAATCTCCTTATCAGTAGAAGACTCCTTCAATTGCGACCTTAACCAATCAAGTTGGTATTTATCTATAATAAAATCCGCTTGTTCATTATTGTCTCTTTTAGAGAAATAACTGTTGTCAAGAAAAATCAACCGATAGGTTGTTAAACCAACATCATATAAACGACTATAATAGGTGCCTTTTGAAAAGCATGGCACATTTCTTATCCAAGTAGCACGTGCTTCAGCAGCAGTATTCTGATGGTAGCCTCCCATGGGGTAGGAGGTGATATCATGATTGCCGAGCGTCATATAGAGCTTTTCGTTTGTCACTGAATCAATAAATGTTTGAAACTGCTCTATTTGAGTTCCCAACATTATACCGTCGCTTGTGTATGTGTCATAATAATCGATCATATCGCCAGTAATGGCAATAAACTCAGGTTTTATCTCTGAAGGAACAGATTTAAAGAAGTTTTTTACTGGCTCGGTAGTGTCCCAAAAATATTGAAATCGACTCTGCACAAAATCAGTATTGTAGGCTTTAGGGTGAAAGATTAAATGCAAATCGGACAAATGCATAAACCTAAGTGTTTCTTTTTGCTCTTGAGCAACTGTAGTAATTGTTGCAACAACAAGAAACAGAGATAAGATAAGTAAAGAAAATTTTGCTTTCATAATTTTAATATTGAATCAATTGCTGCGCATATCCATTGTTACCTCTCCATCACATTCGCCAGCAGTTATGCTATAAAGAGGATCAGCAGTAAAAGTATGTGTTTGCTTTTACATTTCATTGTCTAATCTAATCAAACTGTTTTGCTACAAACGATCTACAGTCCGCACCTTTTGGAGCGAACTGTTAGATAGTTTAGTCATATATGGGTGTTTTATAAGTTGGGAATAAACAAACACACATTTTTGGAGGTGATCCTATAAAGACCCCAATGCACAAATACCCTACCACCATTTCTTTTTCTCGTCTTCTGGCTCTCGTGGTTACTTTGATTGGTCACACAAAGTTATTGTGAGCAAAACTAGGAGTGTGAAAAATATTTCAAGGCATAATTAGTGTCTGCAAGAAAACCTCTTGTTTTAAGTCTTTTCTTGCAAAGACTAATTACTTCACGACCGAACCTCCAATTTGTCGAGCGCAGTTTTGATACGTTTCACAGCCTCCACCAAATTATCATCGGATGTGGCATACGACAAACGTATATTATTGGGAGCACCAAAAGCCTGACCAGCTACGCAAGCCACATGACCCTCTTCCAATAGATAGATAGCCAAATCTGCCGAGTCTTCGATGGTGCGACCTTCATGCGATTTGCCAAAAAACGAGCTGCACTTCGGAAATAGATAAAAAGCCCCTTGTGGATCATTTACTTCCAAACCATCAATATCTGACAGCAAATCGAAAGCCAACTTCTTTCTCCGCTCAAAAGCTTGACGCATTGTCTCCACCTCATCTTGACTGCCCTCGTAGGCAGCTAGCGCAGCCTTTTGCGATATGGAGCACGGACCACTTGTGTATTGCCCTTGCAATTTGGTGCAAGCCTTGGCAATAGACGTTGGCGCAGCCATCCAGCCAATTCTCCATCCCGTCATGGCATAGCATTTCGATACACCATTCACAATAATCATCCT
>CAZUHZ010000206.1:0-3763 GCA_964620895.1 uncultured Dysgonomonadaceae bacterium
AATATGATTGAACACGAAGGAACCATACAAAGTATAGACGGAAATAGATATACTATACGCATCACACAGAGCACTGCGTGCAGCGAATGTCATGCCAAGCATGCATGTATAGCTGCCGATACGAAAGTGAAAATGGTGGATGTGGTAGATAATTCGGCACAGTTTAAAGAAGAGGAGCGGGTTTTGCTTTCGGGCAAAACTTCTGTTGGCTATAAGGCTGTGTTGTGGGCATTTGTGCTTCCATTGATTCTTTTGATGGGTGTGGTGTTTGTGTCAATATCTGTTTGGCAAGTGAGTGAAATGAAAGCTGCATTGATTGCGTTGGTAGCACTCGTTCCTTACTATGCCCTTTTATATTTTTTGCGCCACAAAATGGGCGAAAAACTTGCATTTACAATAAAAAAATTAAACTAACGATTAGGTATGAATATGATGTTAATGGCAGTGGGTATTTTGGGTGCTGTGGGCGCTAGTGGTGCTACCATCCTATACTTCATTGGTCAGAAATTTAAAGTATATGAAGATCCTCGCATAGAGCCAGTGCAGGATGCTTTGCCAGGGGTGAATTGCGGTGCATGTGGATACCCAGGGTGTAGTGCTTTTGCTGAGGCTTGTGTTGAGGCTGATGAACTTGATGGGCTGAACTGCCCAGTGGGTGGAGCTGAAACAATGGCAAAGGTTGCTGCTGTGCTTGGAAAGGAAGCAGGTAAGTCTATCAAAAAGATTGCTGTTGTTAGATGTAATGGTACTTGTGATAACCGCCCTCGAAAAAACGAGTATGATGGGGCTCCCAATTGTGCTATAGCTGCACAATTGTATGGTGGCGATACCGACTGTTCGTTTGGGTGTTATGGTTTGGGCGATTGCGAAGCAGTGTGTCCGTTTGATGCCATACATGTAAATCCTGTAACTCTCATACCTGAAGTTGACGAGGAGAAGTGTACTGCATGTAACAAGTGTGTGGTGGCTTGTCCGAAGAATATAATTGAATTGCGGAAGCAGGGACCTAAGTCGAGGCGTATTTTTGTGAGTTGTGTGAATGAAGATAAAGGTGCGCCAGCACGTAGGGCTTGTACGGTGGCTTGTATTGGTTGTGGCAAGTGTGTAAAGGCTTGTCCGTTTGATGCCATTACTATGAAAAACAACTTGGCTTATATAGATGATGATAAGTGCAGATTGTGTAGAAAGTGTGTGCCAGTATGTCCTACAGGATCGATATGGGAATTGAATTTTCCGCCTCCACGCAAAAAGGAGCCAAAGGCTGAAACGGCTGAAGTTGATGCATAGTTTGATTGAAGAGAAAACGAGTTAAAGAATATAACTAAATAAAAGAGTAATTGGTTCTATCCTATTTGGAGAACTAAACATTTCGGAGACGATAAATTGGTTACTTATATAGTGTATGTTAAAAACATTTCGAATTGGTGGTATTCACCCAAAAGAGAATAAATTTTCGGCAGGAAAGGCGCTTGAGTCTATAGCCATTCCTAGTGAGGTAGTTGTTCCATTGGCTCAACATATTGGAGCACCTTGTCAGGCAGTGGTGAAGAGGGGCGAAGAGGTGAAAGTGGGAACATTGTTGGGTAAGAGTGTTGGCTTTGTGTCGGCAAATATCCACTCGCCTGTATCGGGAAAGGTGAAGAGAGTAGATAAAGCGTTTGATGCTACTGGCTATAAGCGCGATGTTGTAATAATTGATGTAGAGGGGGATGAGTGGGAAGAGACAATCGACCGAACGGACACCCTTGTGCGTGAGTGTGACTTAAGCTCAAAAGAGATTATCGAGAAAATTGCAGCCGCAGGAGTAGTGGGTTTGGGAGGGGCTACATTTCCTACTCATGTGAAACTTACTCCTCCACCTAGAACAAAAGCCGAGGTGCTTATTATAAATGGTGTGGAGTGTGAACCCAATGTTACTGCCGACCATATCTTGATGGTAGAGAAGACGGAGGAGATTCTTGTTGGTGTTCAGCTGCTGATGAAAGCTGTGAATGTGAAGAGAGCTGTGATTGGTATAGAAAATAATAAGCCCGATGCAATAAAGAAGCTTACACAAGCAGCAAAGTCTTACAAGGGTATAGAAGTTCAATCCCTTAAAGTGCGATATCCACAGGGTGGCGAGAAGCAGTTGATTGATGCTGTGCTTCGCAGACAGGTGCCTAGTGGATCGCTTCCAATATCTGTAGGTGCCATTGTTCAGAATGTGGGAACTGCTTTTGCAGTGTATGAAGCTGTGCAGAAAAATAAGCCTTTGATTGAAATTGTGGTGACTGTTTCGGGGAGGGATGTAACCAATCCTTGTAATGTGTGGTCGCGTGTAGGTATTCCATTGAGCAATTTGATTGAACATGCTGGAGGATTGCCCGAAAATACTGGGAAGGTTGTGAGTGGAGGTCCTATGATGGGCAAAGCTGTTGTAAATATAGATATTCCTGTAACGAAAGGCACATCGGGCATTCTGATTGTTCCTACACTTGAGGCGCGCCGCAAGCAGATGAGAGATTGCATAAAATGTGGTAAGTGTGTAAGCGTGTGCCCAATGGGCATTAATCCTACTACTTTGATGACGCTTACAGAATATGAGGAGTGGGACAAGGCAGAGAAGGAACGAATATATGATTGCATTGAGTGTGGGTCGTGTAATTATACATGTCCTTCGGACAGACCTTTGCTCGATTACATCCGTTTGGGAAAAGGTAAGGTAATGGGCATAATGCGTGCCAGAAAGAACTAAAATAATTAATACAAACTTCAAAATATTGAATCCTACAATAAAGGATTTAGACTATGAAAAATAAACTTGTAGTATCACCTTCACCACACATACATAGTGGAGACACTATTGAGAAAAACATGTATGGAGTGCTTATTGCACTTGTACCTGCTTTTATTGTATCTATGTATGTGTTTGGTTTAGACGCTTTTGTTATAACGTTGGCTTCGGTTCTGTTTTGTGTGATTACAGAGTATGTAGTGCAGCGTTTTATGTTGAAAAAAGAACCCACTGTATTTGATGGGTCGGCAATTATCACGGGAGTGTTACTGGCATTTAATGTGCCCTCTAGCCTGCCACTGTGGATAGTAGCCATTGGAGCTATTGTTGCCATTGGTATAGGTAAGATGTCGTTTGGCGGATTGGGTAATAATATCTTTAATCCAGCATTGTTGGGACGCGTATTTCTTCTTATTTCGTTTCCAGCGCAAATGACTTCTTGGCCCCTGCCCAGTACGGTTGAAGCCATAGATGGAGCCACAGCAGCAACTGTTTTGCAAAATATGAAATATGCCCCAGAGCATTTGATAGAAATTAAAGATATGTTCTTTGGTTTAGAGGGTGGCTCTATCGGAGAGATGAGTGTGATGGCGCTGTTGCTAGGTTTGGTGTATATGTTGTGGAAAAAAATTATTACGTGGCATATTCCCGTCTCAATTATTCTTACTGTGGCTGTTTTTGCTGGCGGAATGTATTTGATCAATCCTATTCCGGCTCACAACCCATTGATTCACCTTCTTTCGGGTGGACTGATGCTTGGGGCTGTTTTTATGGCTACAGATTATGCAACATCTCCACTATCACATAAAGGGATGATTGTATATGGTGTGGGTATTGGAGTTATAACGATGTGTATTCGTTTGTGGGGTTCGTATCCCGAAGGAGTCTCATTTGCTATATTGATAATGAATGCGTTTACTCCATTGATAAACAATTATGTGAAACCTAAAAGATTTGGGGAGGTGGTGAAAAATGGCTAAATTAAAATCA
>CAZUHZ010000207.1:0-3740 GCA_964620895.1 uncultured Dysgonomonadaceae bacterium
TGTGTGTACGATACTTCGTAATTCATCAATCTTTCTGGCTTCAAGTCGGGGTTTTGAGGAGGAAACATGTACATTTCTCTAATAGTAGCATTGCGATATCCTTTGCTCACCATAGCTTTCAACACATTGTTGGACGAAGGTGAGAAGCTCACTCCCAATTGGGGTATCCATTCTGTGCCATTCTTTTCGTGATAGTCTAAGCGAACTCCTGCATTGAGCCAAAGTTTGTTGGACACAAGGGCTTGTTGTGTATGCACATATCCAGCCACTTCATATAAATGAACATCGGCAAGTGTTGTATCGTCCTTTTGGATAGAGAATTCATCCCAAGCTTTTCCTCCAAATCGTTGCAAATCTATGCCTGCTGTTGTATTGTTGTTTGTAAATAGAGAATAAGACTGATGTGCAGAAAGCCCCATCATTTGGTCGGTTGAATGAAAACGATAGGGTAGAGGACTCTCTCTTGGTTTGTAACCATCATTGATTTTATGAGTGCCAAAGTTATAGTAAAACTTGAGTGCTCCAGACGTCTTATCAAACTTATTTTGAATTGCAGCAGATACTACACCTCGCAGTATATCAGCATCATTATCTATTATCTCATTGTTCATTTGTCCAGGATTGGAGCTTTTGGTTGTCGATAAATTAAAATCGATAGAGGAGTTCCAGTTTGAATTAAAATCATAACCTAGCTTACCCTGTCCATTCAATTGCTCGAACTCCATGTTCTCACGATGCCCATCCGATCGATTGTATCCAATGTTGAATGCTCCATGAAGAGCATCTTTCCTGCCAATAGCGGAAGCTTCCGCACTCAGAGTGTTGTAGCTTCCATACATAACTTGTGCTGAAGCGTGGCTTTTATCAACTTTGGTTTGGTTAGTAATAATATTTATTACTCCTCCCATAGCATTCGAGCCGTATAGCATAGAGGCAGGACCTCTTATTACTTCCACTCTTTCAGCCATCACCGATTGGTAGCTGTCGGCAAGTGGATGACCCATCAGCCCCATATATTGCGGATTACCATCAATCAATACTAAGACTCCTGCCGTGGGTGCTCCTCCAATTCCTCTCACATTTATTCCTCCTGCTGCTCCTGCTGCTACGCCATATCCCATTACTCCACGTTGAGTAATAAACAGACCTGGCACCTCCTCGCTCAATAATGGTAGGAGCGAGGGCTCTAACCTATTCTTGATTTCTATATTGTTTATAACTGAAACAGTCATGGGTAGATGACGGATGCTAATAGTACGTGATGTGCCAGTGACAATAATTTCGTCGAGTTGAACACTATCTTTTACCTGAAGTGCTTGTTGTGCATTTGATTGAAATGCAAAGCAGATACATAAACACACTGCTAATATCAGTTTAGCTTTATTTTCTTTCATATAATCCATGGGAAACGAAAGCATGCTTCATTATACAACTCATAGTCTGCATTGCCATTTACAGCAAAT
The DNA here is from genome assembly GCA_964620895.1 of uncultured Dysgonomonadaceae bacterium. Classification (GTDB taxonomy): domain Bacteria; phylum Bacteroidota; class Bacteroidia; order Bacteroidales; family Dysgonomonadaceae; genus UBA2632. The sequence continues at coordinate 1,464 of CAZUHZ010000207.1, forward strand.
GTTTTGATGAGTGCAGCATCTTGCAAAAGATTGAGAGCAAAGTTGACAGTTGCACCAGTTTTTATACGGTCTTCAACCAAAAGAATAGTTTTGTTTTTGAAATCAAAATCAATTGGCTCTAATAGTTGAGGCGTATCGAATTTGGGCTTTTGATTGGGGTCGCGTAGATTTATTTTCAATAGATTTAATTCTACATTAAGTTTCTGATTAATTATTGCAGCGGGGATAACTCCACCATTGGCAATAGCAACTATCATATCGAACTCTTCCGCAAACTCGATATCTCTAAACTTTTGCAAAACTTCTTCAAAAGATTTGGTTGGAAGCATGGGCGTATAATGTTATGTTTGAGACAAATGAAAGGTCAATTTAAAGTTTTAATTGCGACTCATAAGTTTCAATACGAAGTACCCTCCTACAATTTGAATTATAATGCCTGGCATTCCCAAACGTATGTCTTGTAAAGCAACGTGCAGATTTTGTGTTAGTATCCATTCAAAAGCAGTACCTATAAACTGATATGCTAGAACCGCTAATAGAACTCCTAAGAATGAAACTTTGCCAAAATGTTTTGCTGCCAACGAAGCTGCAAGAACCAATACAACCGATTTAATCATGATTGCTGGAAGAACAGCCACTGGAGGCATTCCAAAAAGCAATGAGTTGATTAATGGTGAGAAAATTGCTGTGAGCATACCCACAAAGAGCCCATATTTATAGGCTGCAATAAGTGTAAAAAAATAGATAGGTAGTAATATAAATCCACCTTGAGGAATTAAATGTGCTAGTTGTGGAAACACTAAATTGCCTAAAACAAAAAGAGAAGCGAGTACATAAGTTTTAGCGTTATTAAGGCTCAAATAGTTTACTTTAGCTGTTGTGATCATAGATGATAGGTTTTAATAAAAGTTTCTACAATGTAATCATATTATATAGATTGTATCTATATAAAACAAAAATAGCTGTTTTTTATGGAATAATAGCCCTCTGTGTAGGGTTATTTATTTAAAAATCAGTAAAAAAGAAGGTTAAAGATCAGAGGTTTTGCTCAAGTTTGCTCGCATGAGGTGAATATGCTTGGATGAGGGATTTAGCTATCTGCCTTTATTTGTCTTTCAATGCTTTTGAATAAACAGTTAGCACCCTTTCTCTTGCAAACTTATGATCTACAATAGGATTGGGGTATTGTGCTGTTCCCAATTCTGGCAACCAATTCTTGATGTACTCATGATTTTTATCAAATTTATCTGTTTGAGTTGTAGGATTAAATATTCTGAAATATGGCGCTGCATCGCAACCACTACCTGCCACCCATTGCCAGTTACCGTTATTGGACGACAACTCATAATCGTCGAGTTTTGCTGCAAAATAGGCTTCTCCCCATTTCCAGTCAATCAGTAAATGCTTGCACAAGAAGCTGGCTGTAATCATGCGCACTCTGTTGTGCATATAGCCCGTTTGGTTGAGTTCTTGCATTCCAGCATCAACAATGGGATAGCCAGTTTTACCATCGCACCATTGCTGAAACTCCACTTCATTATTGCGCCATTCAATAAATTCATATTTTGGCTTGAAAGAGTGGTTGACAACGTGTGGGAAGTGGTATAATATTTGCATGAAAAACTCTCGCCAAATTAATTCTGCCAACCATGTTTGATTGTGCTGTAAAGCAAAAGCAACACATTTGCGAATACTGATAGTGCCAAAACGAAGTGCAGTTCCCAACTGAGTAGTACCTTGCAATGCTGGGTAATCTCTGTGCTTATCGTAATCATCAATTATTTGAGCATCTAGTTTAGGTGCACTATACAGTATATCAGTTTTCTCAAAACCAATATCCTTTAAAGAGTGTGTTTCAGCGCCCTCTAGTTGCATCAGGTTGTTTAACTTTGGCTTGTATGTTTTATAGTCTCCTTCAGTTAGTTTTTCTCTCCACTTTCTTGCATAAGGAGTGTAAACCACATAGGGTGTTTCATCATTTTTGAGAATGTCTTTTTTATCAAAGATTACTTGATCTTTATATGCTTTGAACGGAATGTTTTTTTGTTGCAAATAGTAAAAGATATTAGCATCTCTTTCAATGGCTTGTGGTTCATAATCGCGATTGCAGAAAACAGATTGAATGTCATATTCTTCTAGCAAGGTTTTGAAAATATCAAGCGGTTTGCCATGATAAGTTATCATTGCCGAGTTGGATGCTTTTAGCTGCACATTAATAGCTGAGAGTGCTTGATGAATATAATCAACCCTGCGGTCGTGCTTGCTTTCTAGTTTATC
>CAZUHZ010000208.1:0-3735 GCA_964620895.1 uncultured Dysgonomonadaceae bacterium
CCCTATTTTTACTCCAGAATGCATCATTTTAGTGATTCAAAACATTTCCACAGTCGAAGATTGCGTTTTCAACAGCTGAAAGTCTAATCCACCGTAGTGGATTAGATTTCCAACTGTTTTATGACCTACATTCTAATGAATTGTAAAAATAACGAGCCATTATTTACAAATTGGCAGTTGTGGAAATGTGACATAATGTGAAGTGTCGGATAATACTTTTCTAACCTCAGGGAGTTTTTAACTGATGCTGAGTGATTATGTTAATTTATTGGAGTTGCGATTATATGATAGTCTCCCTCTGCTAAATTGAATATTCCACTTTGTAACTCAGAAGTTTTTTTGCTGATCTCTTTTCCGTTTTTCTTAATCATACTTACTTCAAAGGATTGGTTTAATGGCAGACTAACCCTCGCTGTGCTTCCTGTAGGAATTGAAAATTCATATCTGTAGGCTCCTGTTTGTTCCTTTTTCCAGTTTGATACTATTTCTCCAAAAGGCGAATTATAGGAGCAATTTACAAAATCCAACCCTTCGGGAGTTGAAGGTGCGAGCACAAACTCTTCAAATCCTGGTTTATGTGGGAGTGGGCGAATCCCAGCTAACCAACGGTAAAACCATTCGGTGACAGTTCCAAACATGGGATGACAGTTTGAATATGTGTTGTCACTTTCTTTCCAAGTTTCCCAAATGGTGGTAGCTCCTTTGTCAATCATAAACCCCCATCCTGGATATTCAGTGCTGTTAACAATGTCGAAAACAGCATTTGGAGACACATTTTCCGAAAGTGTTTCAAGAACGTATTTCGTACCGAAAATGCCAGTATTTAAATGACCAGCTGGGCCATTTTTTAAAGCTTTCTGCAATGAATCTTTTGCTGCTTCAATCTCTTCTTTAGGTACAATATCATGAAAAAGTAAAGTTGAAAACAATGTCTGACGATTAATTTCTTCTTTTATTGGTCGATCCCAAAACTCTGCTTTTATTATACCCTTCAACTTTTCGCTCAACAGTCTGTATTTTTCTGCGCTTCCATTGTCTTTCATCTCTTTAGCAAATAATTCCATTATCTGCGCACATTGCAGATAATGGCAAGTTCCAGTTAATTGAACAGGAACCGGTAACATTGATTCATGATCGCTTAGCCCTTCATTGACAATTCCTTCAGGGTGTATTCTATCAACTTTTTCCATCCATTGCTTATTTTGCTCGTACAATTCATGGATAATTTCAGTATCGTTGTAATATAGATAAAGATAATATTGTGTAAGTAAATACGCAGACTCCCAACTGATGCCACAATACTGTATTCCTGCATAAGGTGCGGTATCTACAAATATTGAGTCATTCATAGCATCCACCCAGTCGTAAATAGTTTTACGATAAATTGATTGCATATCATAGTTGTAAATAAATGACTCGCTTGTGGCATTTATATCTCCACCATAGCCAAACTTTTCGCGTGCTGCACAATCTGACTGCACACTGATCAGATTAGACGTAAAAGTGCGCTCTGTAGCTTTTTGAATTGAGTTTAATAACTCAGAAGAACACGAAAAACTATTGTTTTTTTCCACGTTTGTATGCAAAACTAATCCTACAATATCTGAAAGTTGAGGTTTGGTCTTTAAACCTGAAATTTCCATATATCGGTATGTATGGTATGTGAAGTCTGGTTGAAACCAAGCTTCTGTTTCAGATCCAATAATGTAACTATCTGTTTGCCACGCAATATCTGGTGCACCTGGACCTCCCGTTCCCTTACTTTTAATCTGTCCAATTACGGTTGTCATTGGATTTAATTTACCATCATTGTAAATTCGCTCGCCAAATCTAAAAGTAATAACATCACCTATATCGCCCGATAATTTTATTTTATATGTTCCCGTAAAGTTAACTCCCATGTCAACCACATAAACTCTTTTTTCAGGAGAAGTTATATCTACAGGCGTAATTTTTTCAGTAATCTGAACTGGAGGAAAAAAACTTTTTTGTAACTCGCCTCCTGGATTTTCACCAATTTCAGCCTGACGCAAATCTGTATGTGTAAAGCCAACTTTATCCCATCCTTCAATTTCGCGACGCGCATCATAAGCAACCCCTATATAAACGTCATTTTTCACAAGGGGTCCATAAGCATATTGCCAAGAAGTATCTGTTACAATGTCAGCTGTTTTACCATTCTTATATTTAATGTGAAGCTTTGCAATGAAGGTCGGTTTACCAACTTTTTGGGCATTTCTCAAATTCTGATGTCCCCATTTACGAAGAGGCAGTGGATTGTAGAAACCATTGCCAAGAGAAACACCCAAACAATTATCGCCATCATTTAGCATAGAAGTAACATCATGTTCCGCAAAATAAATTCGTTTGCTAAAATCAGTCCATGCTGGATCAAGTTCATTTTCACCAATTGGCATACTATTTATCGATGCCTTGTAATAGCCAGCAGCTGTTATAAAAAGAGTAGCTTTGTCTATTTCGTGTTCAACCGCAAACTCTTTTCTAAAAAGAGGCATTGGATTATCGAGGTAGAACAAAGAATCATTAGCAGGCAATTCCCGTGAGTCTGTTATCCACTGTACTGATTCATCAGCTTCAAATTTCACGTTTTTTTTATATTGAATATGACTGCAAGCAAAAATAGTTAGTAATATAAAAGTTGCAATTAGTGTTTTCTTCATTTTATTTGTAATTTATTGATTGTTGTTGTTTGATAAAACCAAAGAATCGATAGTTTTTGGTTTCTATATTTTAGTTAGGCAGTACTTGAATCTTGCATTCATTAAAAGATTCTTTTTTTATCTCTAAGAAATAGTAAATTAGCAAGCATAGCAACACATATTTGAATCTTAAGCTAAAGTCATTGAATATTAATTATTGTTTGTTTTAGATATAAACGGACCAAAAACATTTTTCACTATTTGTTTTTCATCAAGTGCAGATATAATATATATCTTGTATTTTTCACCATTATCATAAACTTTTATAACAATATGCCCATCATCTTTGCTTACCGATCTCACCCATTTTTCAGAAGCATATTTTTCTCTAAGTATCTCTGGAAAACGAGTCGGAAATATCTTAATATCAGAATTGCTGTATGATTGATACGCCATTCTTTTCATAACGCTTGGTTGTATATGTTCATAATCCCAAACCGGGATTATGTATGCCGAGGCTTTGATATGTTTTAAAAATCCCTCAGTCATGGCATCTTTGTAAGCATGATGGTTTGCTTTGCAAACATCAACCGCTCCACATATTTTCGCCACTTTTTCTTCTATATCTACCGGACTCCCCTTTTCATCCAATAGTTCTCCACTTAAGTCTCCACCCGTATAATATGAAAACGGACCGTAAGAAATACGCATAGCTATACTTTTAGTGTTTTCATTCTGCCAGTTTGTTTTATTAGCAGGATGCAAGTCATAGTAATCTGTTGTTTCTTTTTCTTGCCCTGTCCACACCCTGCCATTTGCACCCAAGTTTTGTATCTTGAATAAATTATTATATTTTTCTTTATCCTTCAGTAATAAAATTTGGTCATTACTCCCAATATCGAAATTTTCAGGATATAGACGGTTGTTTTTGATTTTCCATTTTACAAAAGCATGGTAGTTATCCACATCTGGATCATTTATGGGAAGTGGGTATTCATAGTCAGGCCATCCTCTATCAATAAGTTTGCTGAATTGGATACTTTCTCCAACTTCAGCAATTCCTGTCAAAACATAG
>CAZUHZ010000209.1:0-3702 GCA_964620895.1 uncultured Dysgonomonadaceae bacterium
CTTTCACGGTCTAGCTCCTGAGCTTTACCATCGCAAAACTTGTCGAGCAACTGCCAAAATCTTGGACTATGGTTCAATTCTATGGTGTGCGCCAATTCGTGAAGAATAACGTAATCTATCAAGTGTTCGGGCATCATCATCAGAAAAAGCGATAAGTTGATGTTCTTTTTGTTTGAACAACTTCCCCAACGCTGTTTACTGTTGTTTATTTTAACCTGCCCTACTTGTAGGTTTAGCTTCTTTGCAAAAGAAGCCACTTTGTAGGGTAGCACTCTTTTGGCTTCATGTCTTAGAGCATGAATTATAAGACTTTTAATACCCATTTGCACATATTCTTGCTCGATGTCGTATTGGGCAGGTACGTCAATGGTTACAATTCCTTCTTTTAGAGACATATCAATCTTATCATTATACAACGATTTGCGCGTGATGGCAACATCAAATGTAAATGTTTTTATCTCCGACTCTTCTGTTATCTTTATTACCTCCTTCACTGGCAGTTTCAGTATTTGAGGTTTTAGATCATTAAAGTGCTTTTTTATTTCGCTCTGCGTCATGCGTGCTGGCACTGTCATTTCCACAGCATTGTGCTTGCGCCTTACAATCACTTTTTTCGCCCGACTGTTTCTTTTTACTACAACGGGACCCAACTCTTTATCAAGAAAATCATTCATAACTGCAAAAATATCATTATAAATTAGAATTCTTGCATCTTTTTTCTATAAATTCCCATTAGTGACAAACAATATTTATCTTTGTATGAAACTAAATCGAAACAGATATGAGATTAATTGAATCGTTAGAGAGTGTAGGGCAATATGCAGTGCTTATGAAAAGCACGCTCACTCTTCCTGATAGATTTCGAGAATTTTTGAAAGATTACTTCAAAGAGATGTATAAGCTTGGAGTGAACTCTTTGTGGATTGTAATGATTATTTCGTTTTTTATTGGTGCAGTAATGGTGATGCAAATTGCATTGAATGTCGATTCACCTCTATTGCCTAGATTTACAGTTGGTGCAGTTTCGAGAGAAATAATTTTGCTGGAATTCTCATCCACAATCATGTGCTTGATATTGGCAGGGAAGGTGGGCTCAAATATTGCTTCCGAAATAGGAACAATGCGTGTTACAGAGCAAATTGACGCATTAGAAATAATGGGTGTAAATTCAGCCAACTATATGATACTCCCTAAAATAACTGCATTTGTTACTTTTATGCCTGTTTTGGTTATCTTTAGTATGTTCCTGGGTATTATAGGGGGCTACGTTATTTGTGTTGTTACAAATGTTCCACCACCCGAGACATATATATATGGGCTACAATCTTTTTTTAATGAATTCTTTATATGGTACTCGATTATAAAGTCGATGATATTTGGCTTTATAATTGCTTCTGTAGCTGCTTATTTTGGATATTATGCAAAAGGCGGTTCGTTAGAAGTAGGCAAGGCGAGCACCGATTCGGTCGTTATTAATAGTGTCTTGATTCTTATTACCGACTTAGCTTTCACTCAATTAGTAATGGGGTAATAAAAAAAAACAGATATGATTGAAGTAAAAAACCTCACAAAATCATTTGATGGCGTTACAGTAATCAAAGATATAAGCACAGACTTTAAAAAAGGCCGTGTAAATATGATTATTGGGAAAAGCGGTTCGGGTAAAACTGTGTTCCTCAAAAATCTTATAGGACTATTAACCCCCGACCAAGGAGAAGTGTTGTATGGGGGCAAAGATTTTCTGAAGATGCGCAAACGTGATATAAAGAAGTTGAGAAAAGATATGGGTATGCTTTTTCAAGGTTCTGCTCTGTTTGATTCGAAAACCGTGTTAGAAAATGTCTCCTTCCCCTTAGATATCTTCTCTAGAAAAAACAAACGAGAACGATTGAAAAGAGCTGAGTTCTGTTTAGAGCGTGTTGGTCTTGATGGTGCTCACAAATTGTATCCTTCAGAAATTAGTGGAGGTATGATGAAGCGTGTAGCTATTGCACGTGCTATTGCTCTCAATCCTCATTACTTGTTTTGCGATGAACCCAACTCAGGGTTAGACCCTAAGACTTCGCAAATGATTGATGAGCTTATCAATGATTTAACAAAAGATTTTGGGATGACCACTATTGTAGTTACGCACGATATGAACTCTATAATGAATATTGGAGATCATATAATATATATTCACGAAGGGCAAAAAGAGTGGGAGGGTTCTAAAGCAGAGATTATGAATGCTGAAAACGAATCGCTCAATGAGTTTGTTTTTGCTTCCGACCTGTTTAAAAAAGTGAAAGAGGCTAGAAATCAAGAAGATTTAGATGGTTGATTGCATTGTGGCTATGTATTAATTGTTAATTTAATACTAACACTTGTCGCAACAAACATTTTCAAATTTGAGTTGTTATTCAACTGCAAACAAAAGTTTGCTTTTATTTATTATTATAGTTTAGATTGATTGCAACAGATAGAATATTCTGAAGTGATACAATCGTCCACAATAAAAAACAATCTACAACATGTTAAGTATAAAAAAATTACATGCCCGAGTAGAAGGAAAAGAGATTCTAAAAGGCATAAACATAGAAGTTAAACCAGGCGAAATTCATGCCATAATGGGCCCAAATGGTTCTGGCAAGAGCACATTAGCCTCAGTACTGGCAGGCAACCCAAAGTTTGAAGTAACACGTGGAAGCATAACCTTTCAGGGAAAAGATATCCTTGACATGGCACCTGAAATACGCGCCAATGAAGGGCTTTTTCTGAGTTTTCAATATCCTGTAGAAATTCCTGGTGTGAGTATGGTCAACTTTATGCGATCGGCAGTAAATGAAAACCGCAAGTATAAAGGGTTAGATCCTATTTCTGCTGGCGATTTTTTGAAGTTGATGCGCGACAAACGAGAAATGTTGGGAATGGACAAACAGTTGGTGAGTCGCTCGGTAAACGAAGGTTTCTCGGGAGGAGAAAAGAAGCGCAACGAGATTTTCCAAATGGCTATGCTAGACCCTAAGTTGTCTATTCTGGATGAAACAGACTCGGGATTAGATATCGATGCATTGCGAGTTGTAGCTGCAGGTGTCAACAAATTGCGTTCGCCCGAAAAATCAACTATCCTCATTACTCACTATCAACGCTTATTGGAATACATCAAACCCGATTTTGTACACGTACTCCAAGATGGCATAATAGTAAAGAGTGCTGGTCCCGAACTTGCCATAGAACTCGAGGAGAGAGGCTATGATTGGTTAGTGAAATAATTAAACCATAATTAAATCCTGCCTTTATAGAATTCAATAAATAACTATGTGTCATTTTTTCAAATGACTTCACTTAGATATTAAAACAATGATTGAACAACAATATATAGACCTGTTTCAACAATATCGAGACGAAATAGATAGCAATTCTGTTGACGTGATGAACGAACAACGCGATGCAGCTTTCGATATATTTAAAAAGATAGGTTTCCCCACTTCAAAAATAGAAGAATATAAACACTCAGATGTTTCGCGCGCATTCGATACAAATCTCGGGTTAAACATTAGAGATATTCCCATCCCCGTCAATCCGTATGATACATTTAAGTGCGATGTGCCCAATTTAGCTACCAATCTGCACTTTCTTGTAAATGACAGATATTACGAAAATAACTATCAAGTGGAAGGATTGCCCGAAGGTGTGTATGCCGGAGGCATGAAAGAGTTTGCA
>CAZUHZ010000210.1:0-3663 GCA_964620895.1 uncultured Dysgonomonadaceae bacterium
GATTTAATTCTTGAATATCCTAAAGTAGTAAATGCTATTCCTTTACTTTTAGCTATTCGTTTTAGAAGAAAGAAAGACCAGAAAATCAATATTTTAATAGACACTGAAAATTTTAAATATGAGCTTTTTGACTTATCCTTATCTACACCTAATGAAGAGGAAGCCAATAAGATAGCAATGTTTTTCAATCGGTCAGGTTTAGGAGAGCTTGTTAGGGATAAAAGAGTGAAAAGTCTTGTTGATTATGCCACTGGTGTTGAAGTAGGATTGGATAGTAACGGTAGGAAAAACAGAGGTGGCCATCAAATGGAAACCTTAGTTGAAGGTTATATTAAAGTAGCATGTAATCAATTGAATCTTGAGTATATAAAAGAGGCTACAGCAAAATCTATAAAGAAAAAGTGGGATATCGATTTAATAGTTGACAAATCATCGCGCAGAATAGATTATGTAATAAACAAAAATGGCAAGCTCTATTTTTTTGAAGTTAACTTTTATGGTGGAGGCGGTTCAAAACTAAAATCTACTGCTACAGAGTATACAAGAATGAATGAGTTTTGGAATGAACAGGGTGTTGAGTTCATTTGGATTACTGATGGTGCAGGATGGATATGCACACAAAGACCACTTAGAGAATACTTTGATAGAGCAGAGTATTTGGTGAATTTGGAAATGTTGAAAAATGGAATTATAAATGAAATAATAAAAATCTAGTTATGGGAAAATTACCTCATATGGTTTCAAGAGGCTATAAGCCTCTAGCAATTTTTCAAGTTAATGACTCTTATATTTTAGGAGTTTACCAAGGAAGACTATCGGAATTTGATCTATTACTTAAGTTTAGGCAAAAAGATTCTTCAAAAAAAAGTGGATGGTCAAACATTAGAACACCCAAACATATTCACTGGGCTGTGGATTTGTTGTTGAAAATGAATTCGGAACCGATCAAATCAAAAACGTTTTTAAACTTTTTATTAGATTATTGGAACAATAATGTAGAGCCAATTAAAACAAAAGTTGAGAGAGACAATTTATTGAGTAGTCAGTTAATCACTGAAGTTAATAATGAAGCAGATAACTATCACGAATTAGCTAATAAAGGTGAGTATAGCGTTAAGTTTCTTATATTAATAGCCAAGCTTTTAATGTATCAAGAAAAGACAAATTACCCCAAAGCGTATATGTTTAGAGACCTACTTACGGCCCTTGAAAATGGTGAGGATATTTTTAAAATTGTTGGGATAGCTACTCATTCCAAGAGATAAAATAATATATATTACAAAGCATATATATTAGAAATCCATTAATTCTGAAAGTGAAATGTTGAGTGTCGTAGCAATTAATTCAAGGTTTTTTAATGAGGGATTTCTTTCTCCTCTTTCTATCATACCTATATAATTTCTATGCAGTCCACTTTTATTAGCGAATTCTTGTTGAGTAAGATTCTCCTTTTTTCTCAATTCTTTTAAATGTTCACCAAACCGTTCTAAAATATTCCGCATAAAAGACACTTATTGTGTACAATATTAGTTTTATTTTCTTATCTTTGTAAAGGTAACAATTAAAAATAGATATTATGAAATTCGATTATCATGGAAAGTATTCTACCGAAGGGAAAATTGCACCTTTGGTAAAATTGTTAGAAAAATCTGATAGCAATCAACTGTGGGAATATATGGGTTTAAAAGTCGAAATAGACCCGACGATTGATTTTAATAATCAAAATGTTCTTATTAGATGGGTCGATGTAGAGGAAGGGTTCAATGATAAGATGATTGTTCGTAGTGTAGAAGAATTTAACGCTAACTTTATGTCTATAAATGATTAAATCATATTTTAAATCGGAGGATAAAAAATTTACCCTTCTTCATGGAGACACAATGGAGCTTTTGCCCAAATTCGACCACAAGTTCGATATGGTATTTGCTGATCCCCCATATTTTTTGTCAAACAATGGATTATCTATTCAAAGTGGTAAAGTGGTTAGTGTAAACAAGGGTAAGTGGGATAAATCTGAGGGCTTTGAATTTGTCAACGATTTTAATCGCAAATGGTTGAAGTTGGTAAGAGAAAAAATGAAAGAAGATGCTACCATTTGGATTAGTGGCACGATGCACAATATATTTAGTGTAGGTCAAATTCTAGAAGAACTCGATTTTAAGATATTGAATATTATTACATGGGAAAAAACAAATCCACCTCCTAATTTCTCTTGTAGATATTTTACTCATTCTGCTGAACAAATAATTTGGGCAAGAAAAAACGAGAAAGTTCCTCATTATTTTAATTACGACTTGATGAAGGAGATTAACGGAAATAAGCAGATGAAAGATGTATGGAAACTTCCAGCAATAGCTCCTTGGGAAAAGAGTTGTAAGAAACATCCGACACAAAAGCCTTTATCAGTTCTAACACGTTTAATTTTGGCTTCTACCAAGCAAAATGCTTGGATTTTAGATCCTTTTGCAGGTAGCAGTACAACAGGAATTGCTGCTAATTTATCAAACAGACGTTTTTTGGGAATTGATCAAGAGGTAGAGTATTTAGAAATTAGCAAAAACCGGAAACTGGAAATTGACAATCCCCTTATTGCTAGCAAATATCGTCAAAAACTTCAAGGATTTAATAAACAAAATCAGTTACAACTCTTCTTAGCTGATGAACCTAACGAAGAATATATAAAAGATGATTTGAATTTAAGCATTATTAAAAAATCAACTTTTGGAAAACATCCTTCAAAACGATTAAATGATATCTATCTAAAAAAAGGCTATCAAGGTGCAAATCCTTTAGATGCAAAAATATTATTTGTGGGTAGAGATCCTAATTGGTCAACTAATATAGAAAACAAAGAGATGTTTGATAATGTTGTCGAATATCTTGAAGATGGTGTTGCTTTTTGGAAAAAACATGATATTCATCATCCCTTTTTAATACCAAGTTATAAAGGCTATGGCAAAAGGTATCATAGAAGTTTTTCTAAGCTGAATCTTGACAGTAGTCTAGCAAGTAAAATATCGTTTGTTGAGTTGATTGGTTTTCCTACAATAGGTATGGCTGGGTCGAACATAAAATCCTACAAAAAGTATTTGTTTTCAGAAGAAAATAAGAGGCATTTAATTGAATTGGATAAGTTGTTGAGTAACAATGACAAAAAAATATTTATTGCTTGGGGGCTGATTAATGACTTTAAGCTTATAAATGAGAGAACAGGACTTTTTAAGCAATTAGCCAATCTGGACAAAAACAAAATGGATAGAACAGATTTAAATCAACATAAAAACATCTTTATTCACACACATTTTTCTGATGCTATAAGCAATGCTACAATTGCTGAAATGGAGAGAAGGGTGAGGGAGAGTTTATAATAAGCGCACACACACACACACAATTTCACCCTCATTTCACTCCTTGAAATAACTATAAGTGCCTCAATTTCAAAAGAATCCGAATTGGAACTATCGTAAAACCTGCACAATTGCATGAAGCAGTGGTGGATTAAACCGTTTACTATTTTGCTTCGATGCTCCTATTTCAATTTAGGTGCTACAACACCCACTACAAACCAAATTGATTCTTTTGCAATATTGCCTCATATCAAAATTCGCTATCGTGACGCATCTCTTCGAGGCGTTGAGGGAAGTTCTTGATCAAATCATTTCC
>CAZUHZ010000211.1:0-3662 GCA_964620895.1 uncultured Dysgonomonadaceae bacterium
TAGTGCTCTAAGTCTTTTTTTTGCTTTTACTATACGGCTTTTTTGGGATGCTTACCAACGGTCACTGAGCGGAGCGCAAAGTGTTGGAAATCTGCGCGAGCGGTGAATAATGCCAATCAAGAGATCAATCATATAAATGATTCGTTAAGATTGAATGGTGGTGACGAATAATTGGGTAATGGTGACGAAGAATTACAGATAATGACGATCAGGGTGACGATCATAAGGCTTGTTTATCAGCTTGTTGGCGATAAACACGATGATATTTAAAGTACGCACATAAAAAAATAGAATATAATAATATATATATGTAATGTGCGTTTTTATAGTATTTATCGTCAACACGCTGACTATCAGAAGTATTAATCGTCACCTTCATTGTAACTGATCGTCACCAAGGGTAATTAATCGTCACCAGCTCGTCCACTCCCATCAATTTGACAAACAAGCCTTGAAACTCATTCCAACTCCAATAGAAAGTTAACTATGAGTTGAATGCAGTTTCTACTGCATTGAAAATAATATAAAGAGCTGAAAATGAAAGTTATGACAGTCTAAACCCTTTTTATGAGTTAAAGCTGATTTCTATTCAAAGCAAAACAAAAACAACGTTTTCAAATTCGTAGCTGGCTAGAGCCAAAATTGAAAACAACACTTGAAACTCGTTTCGACTGTAGTCGAAAACGAAATTGACAGTTGAATGGCATTTCGACTGGAGTCGGAATGTTTTGCAAATATACCTAGCATGGACATTGTTTTTCTTATTAAATCTCCAGATAAATATTAAACAATCAATGCTTTATGCGCTTCTTTTAGTTGTTTCTTTTAAACAATAAAAACAGCGCCAATATATTCATTATTTCTAGTCGTCCGAGCAACATCTCGAAAGAGAGCAGGTATTTGGCTGCAGTGGGCAGAGCTGAGAAATTGTTGAGCGACCCAACTTCTCCAAATCCGGGTCCCACATTAGCAATAGATGCTATGGATGCTGAAAATGCGGTGAGTCCGTCGATATCCATAAAAGTAAGTAATACTGTGACAATGAAAAAGGTGAGGATGTATATAACTAAAAAAGTGAGCGTTTGTAGCTCAATCTCTTTCCCCACTATTTCGCCATCTATTTTAGCAGCAAATACTCCTTGTGGATGTTTTATTAGCCGTAGTTGTTTTTTTAATATTTGAAAGAATAGATAAATTCTATCGAATTTGAAACCTCCAGCTGTTGATCCTACCATTGAACCTTGAATTGTGAAATAGATGAGTATGATGACTGTGAAGACAGGCCAAACTGATGTATCAACCGTGGCAAAGCCAGTGGTGGAGACTAATGATGTGACTTGAAAAAGACTGTGACGTAGTGCGTCAACTGCATTGTATAGATTTTCGTCATAGAGCTTATAAGCAACAGCTAAAACACCAACGATAATGAGCAAAAAGTAACTTCTTGCAGATTTTGAATGAAGCAAGTTCGGTTTTTTACCAATAATAGTTATATAAAGCATTCCGAAATGCAAACTGCTCAACACCATAAAGACCACAATGGTTAGTTCCATCCAGAAGTTGTTGTAGAACGCCATACTTGTGTTTTTGGTGGAAAATCCTCCTGTTGCAATTGTGGACATTGAGTGGCAAATGGCATCGAAAAACGTCATGCCAAGTGACCAAAGAATAATAGTTTCCAATAAAGTAAGGCTTACATACACAATTGCAATGATGCGTCCTATCTGTTGGGCTTTGGTTTTGAAGTTCATGCGCGACAGATTAGATACTTCTGTTTTGTAGAGGCTAGAGCGCATTCCTCTTGCTTGTGGCAGTATGAGTAAAACAAATAGGATGACACCCATACCACCTATCCAGTGGGTGGATGATCGCCAAAACAAGATGCCTTTTGGAAGGGTTTCTATTTCAGTTAAAATGGTAGCTCCGGTGGTAGTGTAGCCCGATACGCTCTCGAAAAAAGCATTGGCAAATGTAAACTCTCCTCCCCACATTACGTAGGGCAACATACCCACTACGCAGGTAATAAACCATCCGAAGACACTTATAGCCAATCCTTCGTTGAAGCGAAGCTCGTCAATCTTTTCAGTAAATATGAGGGGAAAAAGTCCGAGGATGGTACATACCAATCCACTATAAAGCAATGGAACTAACGATGCTTCGTTTAAGAAAAACGATATTAGAGCCGATATATATAGAAATAGTGCATTGAAGAGCAGTACGTAGCCTATATATTTAATAATTGCTTCTTTCCTCACTTATTTTGATTTAGTGTGTGACTGAATACGTCTGATTAAACTATTAATTTCTAATTGTAGCGTCTTCAACTCATCTTCCGATTTTATATCTACTTGTAAATTGCTTGCTGGAGGTATATAGTTTTGTGTTGCCGTAATAATTTTGTTTAATGGATTTACAAAGTAATGCGAAATATAAAAGTTGAGTAGGAGTGCAAAAATTATTGCTAAAATTATCGAAACTATTCCTGGCATCATGGTTTGATAAAGCTTGTGGTGCATCTCATTTGCTTTTGAATACATATTAGATTGATTGAGTTCCATGAGATTACTAACCGCTTTTTTAGTTTTTGTGAATTGGTTGTGCAAAACTTCGTAAACTGCTCGGTCGTTGCCCACATTGTTTGTAACCAAAGAGTCTAATAGTTTGGAGTAAATTTTGTATTGGTCTTCGATGTTTTCAATTAGTGCCTCCTCGCCTAGCTCAGTTGCATTGTTTTTAATCTCAATCATAGAGAGGGCTATGGTTGAGTCGGCCGAGTTGATTACCCTCACACCCTCGTCTCTATTGCCCAAAAAGAGCATCAGTATGCCACTATCTTCACGTTCCAAGGCATGGGTTACATTCAGTGCATGTTCTATAGAGAGGTAATTGTGGTCTATTACATTGTTATAGAGGTTGTTCATCTTGTTCAACTCCCATATCGACATTGCTCCTGCTATGAGTAGCATAAGTACCAATAACATAAAGCTAGAAAATATTTTTACTTTCAGTTTTTTTATCATTCTATCAATTGTTTTTCTTGAGTGTGAAAGTAGTCATATTTTATTTTTAAAAAGAATCTTCGAGCCACTTTAATATAAAAAAAGGACATCTTTGACAAGACATCCTTTTTTTTTAGCTATAACTTGTTAGAGTTATAAGTTTATTATTTGATCAACGATTGAAAAGTTGAGTTGCTTCTGTATTTAGCAAACTCTAAATCGGTAGCAGCTTGTAGTTTCATTGCGCTGTTGCGCTCTATTGCTGTGTTTAGATTGGCAGTTACATCATTAAAGTTGTTGGTGCGTGCTGCTATTACTGCTAACAAATAGGCTGTAGTAGCATCTGGCTCATTAATATCGTTCAATATTTCTGAAGCTCTGTTGTAGTTGTTGGTAAGTAGTTGTGCCAATGCTGCGTTGTTTGTTTTAACATCGCCAAAAGCTTCAACTGCTTTTGAGTATTCGCCATTTTTCAAATACAATAGTCCCAATGTTTGCTCTAGATTTTTAGCACCCGAAGCTCTACCTAGTAGCTCTTCAGCCTGACCTGTTTCGTTTTTGTTAAGTGCAAGTAGAGCAAGGTTTGCATGAGCCTCTGGAGCATCTGCTTTTACTTGCAATGCACGGTTGTATGCTTGCATAGCTTTGTCTAGTTCGCCTGCA
>CAZUHZ010000212.1:0-3654 GCA_964620895.1 uncultured Dysgonomonadaceae bacterium
GAGGAATCTGTTTAACTACTCTAGAATAATTAATCGGATCTTTCACTACGTTCAAGATGACAATAACAATTGCAAGTTTGCAAAAAAACAAAACAACAAACGCTTACAGCTAAAGGCTAATACCCAACAGCTGAACGCTATAAAACAACAACTGCTAACAGCTGATTGCTGAAAGCTAAAAGCTAAATACAAACAAAGAGATGAAAAAAGTATTGAAAATTGCAGCATTGGTACTGCTAGGCTTATTGGTAATATGGACTTTTGTGTTCCTTTGGAACAAGTCGAAACCTAAAGTGAAGAACTACCAAATAGAGCAAGCGCAGCATGCAACTATCGAGAAGAAAACTGTTGCCACAGGAAAGGTACAACCCCGCAACGAAATTCTTATCAAGCCTCAAATGTCGGGTATCATTGCCGAGCTCTACAAAGAGGCGGGAGATAAAGTGCAAGCGGGAGATGTGATTGCAAAAATTAAAGTTATCCCCGATATGGTTACATTAAGTGGTTCTGAATCACGTTTGGCACGTGCCAATTTGGTATATGAGCAGAGCAAACGAAACTTCCAACGCGATAGTGTGCTTTATGACAAAGATGTGATTTCGAGAGAAGAGTTCGAGAAAGTGCGACTGCAATATCAAAACGATCGTGAGGAGTTGAAATCTGCCGAAGACAATTTGAGTTTGGTGCGCGATGGTATGACTGCAAGTACTGCAAGCACAAGCAACACGCTTATCCGCTCAACCGTAACAGGAACTATTCTCGATGTACCTATCAAAGTGGGCAATTCAGTAATTCAGTCAAACAACTTTAACGACGGAACTACCATAGCATCGGTTGCTGATATGACTGATATGCTTTTTGTAGGTAAGATTGACGAAACAGAAGTAGGCAGAGTGTCTGTAGGCATGCCCATGCAGATAACAATTGGTGCAATGCAAGATGTTCCATTGACTGCCGACTTGGAGTATGTTTCGCCCAAAGGAATTGAAGAGAGTGGCGCTATCCTTTTTGAGATGAAAGCGGCTATGATTATTCCATCCGATTTATTTATTCGTGCAGGTTATAGTGCCAATGCAGAGATTATTTTGGATAAGAGCGAAGATGTATTGACCATTCCCGAAAGTAGTGTTGAGTTTAGTGGTGACACGGCTTTTGTGTACTTGGCAACTAAACAAGAACCGCAAGAGTTTAAACGCACTCCTGTGAAGATTGGACTATCGGATGGTATAAAGATTGAGGTGAAAGAAGGGTTGAAGGCGAATGACAAAATTCGTGGCAACGAAATTATTGAAACTAAGTAAACAGAAACAAAACTTATGAAGATTAGATATACCCTACTCTATTTGGTTGTTGCTTGTAGTGTGTTTACTCTATCGGCACAACACAAATATACGCTTGAAGAGTGTATCGAGATAGCCCTCGAAAACAACAGAAACATTAAGCAACAAGAGTTGAACAAACACCAAAAGGAGATTGCTTATAGTCAAGCACGTGCCGACTTACTGCCCAATCTGAATGCATCGGCTGGGCAAAGTTTTGTGTATGGTCGTTCTATTGGTTTAGACAATGTGTATCAAAACACCAACTCGTCGCAAACATCTTTTAATATTGGTAGCAACATCACTATTTTTGATGGTTTGAAAATGAAACACAATATTGATGTGCGAAAGGATGAGATGCACATTTCGGAAGCCGATTTCGAGAAGATTCAAGACGAAATAGTGATGAGTGTATCAACCGCTTTTTTACAAGTACTCATGAACAAAGAGTTGGTGCAAATTGCTAATGAACAAATAGAACTCACAAAAACCAACCTCGAGCGACTGAGCGAATTGGTAGATAATGGTAAGATGGCTAGGGGCGAACTATATGAGCTGGAGGCGCAATTGGCAAAAGAAGAGTTCAACCAGATACAAGCAGAGAATAATTTAAAACTCTCTCTTTTAGACTTAGCACAAATAATGGAGTTGGAAGCGTTTGAGACTTTCGATGTGGTTATTCCTAGTGATATCTTGATCAATGAAAATCTGCTGTTATCACCCACTGACATTTACGAATCAGCATTGACAGCACGTCCCGAAATACGAAGCGCACAATATCGCGTGGCGAGTAGCGAAAAGGAGATTCTGATTGCTAAATCGGCTTACTATCCTTCGTTGAGCTTTGGTGCATCTATGGGATCTGGTTACTACAACATGAGTGGACTTGAAAATGCAACATTTAGCGACCAATTAAAAAACAACCGAAGCACATCGCTGGGCTTTAGTTTAAGCATCCCTATCTTCAATAAGTTTCAAATAAAAAACAGCGTAAAGAATGCTCAAATAGCATTGGAATATAGCAAACTAGAAGTTGATAAAACAAAAATTGAACTGCGCAAAAGAATAGAGCAGGCATATTACAACGCCATTGGAGCAGAAAGTCGATGGAAAGCAGCACAAAAATCAGAGTTAGCTAGTCAAGAAGCGTATCGCTTTGCAGAGCAAAAGTATGAAAATGGACGAGGCACATCGTATGAGTTGTCGCAAGCGAAGAGTAACTTAGCCAAAGTATTATCCGACCGTGCACAAGCTAAATATGAGTATATGTTTAGGTTGAAAATGCTGGAATTGTTAAAAAACTAACTCCCTGTAACCTTTCTTCTGTTGATATAGTCCAAATAAGCAGATAAAACAATTTTAAAATTATGATTATGAGAAACCTCAAAGCTATACTTTCAACAATGCTGCTTGTTGCAGTTGCTACATCCTACAGTTTTGCTCAAAAACAAACAATTACAAACAAAACCTATTCCGTGCAACCTTTTACAATCATAGAATCAAACATTGTTGGAGATGTTATTTATACGCAAACAAACAAGGCAAGTGTACGTGCCGAAGGCGATAAAGATTTGGTGGATAGATTGATGATTACTGAGAAGAATGGAGTTTTGAAGCTTCACTTTGAGGATGAAAAGAAAACCAAAGGTAAAAAGAAACTTACAGTATATATAAGCTCGCCCAACATTCAGCAAATTGATGTAGAAGGAGTAGGTAATTGGAAACTGGAAGGAGCTGTAAATGCGGACAACTTGACAATTAACTTTAAAGGTGTCGGCAACTTTGAAGCAATAAATCTATTAAGCACGAACATAAATGTCAGCTACGAAGGCGTTGGTAATCTAAAATTAGGGGGAATAGCTGATTACTTAAATGTACTATCCAAAGGTGTGGGGAATATAAACACGCAAAATTTGAAAACTAAAAAAGCTGTTGTTAAATCAGAGGGTGTAGGTAGTGTTAAATGCTATGCTTCTGAAAGTATTAGCCTAAACAACAGTGGCGTGGGTAGCATCACCTATTATGGCAATCCTGTAGTAACAAATTTAAATAATTCGGGCATAGGTAAAATTAAAGCTGGTAAATAGATAGTCATGCTTGGGACTCGAAATTTGAATATTACTAAATTTATCACAGCAAGAAAATCAACTAACCTGCCAATAACCTGCAATAGAATTATAAAGAATAATCCATCTAGGGTATTTTGTGAAATCTGTGGTTAGCAAACACCAAACGGTCAACACTATTTAGGAAGAAAGCCAGACATTCAACTCATTTTGTTTTCAAAACAGTTTCAAAGTAAAGTGTTTTTGAAATAAAATAAAAATATTTATTT
>CAZUHZ010000213.1:0-3629 GCA_964620895.1 uncultured Dysgonomonadaceae bacterium
TATGAATTGCTTCGGTTTTTTATGGAGAATAAAAATCAAGTTTTCTCAAGGGAACAGTTATTAAATCGTATATGGGGCTATGATTTTGAAGGAAATACCCGGACAATAGATACCCATATCAAAACATTACGACAAAAGCTGGGAGCAGAGGGACGCCATATTGTGACCTTGATTCGTTCAGGCTATAAGTTTGAGGTATGATGATGAAGATAAAAAATATACTTAGGATATTTAAAATTAACACAGTGAGAAAAAAAGCCCTTTTGCTTTCAAAAATACTTGGTCTTCTATTGATTTTCAGCTATTTATTTACATCTCAATTGCCTACAACAAGTAACATTACTTTTTTTATATGGTTTACCCTAATTGTTGGAGTTGTGATAGGAATAGATGCTTTGTTAGGTGCTCTTATATCAAAACCTCTAAGTGCAATTAATGATACGGCGGAAAAAATGTCAAAATTGGATTTTAATGCTCATTGTAATATACAGTCCAATGATGAATTTGGAAAACTGTCAACTAATCTAAACACCATGTTTGAAAATCTTAAGAAAACCCTTGAAAGCTTAGAAGTAGTAAATATGCAGCTTGAAAAGGATGTTGCCCGTGAACGTATATTGCTCTCTCAAAGAAAAGAGCTTGTAGACAGTTTATCCCATGAAATGAAAACCCCTCTTGGCATCATACAAGCATATACAGAAGGTTTAAAAGATGAAAAGAATGAAAATAAAAGGGACCAGTATCTTGATGAAATCCTTTCTGCAACAGATCGTATGAATCATCTGATTGTGTCTCTCTTGGACTTATCTGCATTAGAGGCAGGAGCGGTTAAATTATCACCAACAAGATTTGATATTGTTGAATTGATAGAAACAGTAGCAGGACGATTATTTATTGACACACCTATGGCTAATTATTATTTTAGCTATGACATACCTGATGAAAAGATATTTATCAATGCAGATAAGAATCGTATAAAGCAAGTTCTTGAAAACTTGATGGAAAATGCTAAAAAACATGTTCGTGATGCAGGAAAGATCAAGCTAACTGTAAGCTCTGATGAAAACAAAGTAAAATTTACAGTTTTTAATCAAGGAAAATCCATACCAGAAAATGAAATCTCTAAAATATGGACAAAGTTTTATCGCGGGGAAGATTCACAGAGTGGAATCAGTTCTGGCTTAGGACTTGCAATCGTCTCACAAATTCTCTCCATGTATGAGGTCAATTATGGAGTCCTTAATTTACAAGATGGAGTAGAATTTTACTTTGAATTTCCCATAATACTGTAAACATAGTAAAGCGCCTTACTCAAATTAAAAGAGTGGGGTGTTTTTTTATTTCACTTGGATTTCACAGCCATGGCACTTGGATTTCAATACATTTTATTAATCTATAGAAAAACAAGGAGGTTATTGATATGTTTTTAGGATTGTCTTGGTACGTATGGTTGTTAATTTTAGTAGTTTTTATTATTTCTATTCCTCTAAAATTTAAATTTATGAAATGGTGGGGGGAAAAACAGCAGGAGAAGAAAATGAATAATAAAGACAAATGGGGTGGGGAAGAATGATTAAGGTAGACAACTTAACATTTTCTTATAAGAAAGATAATCAAATATTACATGGACTAAATTTTTCTGTTTCAAAGGGAGAAATATTTGGTTTTCTAGGCCCCAACGGTTCTGGTAAATCTACAACACAAAAAATATTGACAGGTATCCTTCAGGGTTATGGTGGTGAAGTTGGTATTTTGGATCAAGATTTGGATAGTATATCAAGAGAATTTCACCAAAAAATAGGGGTGTTATTCGAGTTTCCCTACCTATATACCAATTTAAGTGCCTTTGACAATTTAAATTACTTTGCTTCATTCTATCCTCCAGGACAGCGGCGTGATGTTGACGAGTTGCTTGAAATATTAGAGTTTAAAAAAGATTATGTCAAAAAGCCTGTTTCCTCATACTCCAAAGGTATGCGGCAAAGAGTTAGCATGGCACGTGCACTTATCAATAGTCCACAGCTTTTATTTTTGGATGAACCTACAAGTGGACTTGATCCAGCGGGTACAGTATTGTTTCGCAATATTATTGAGAAAGAACGTAAAAAAGGCACTACTATTTTCTTGTCCACTCATAATATGATGGATGCTGATTTAATGTGTGATAGGGTTGCCTTTATAGCAGACGGAGAAATCAAGGCTTTAGACTCTCCTAAAAAGCTAAAAGAAGAAAATAGTAACTATGAAGTTGAAATAGATTATATCTATAAAGGAAAGCGTAGTAAGGTTACGATTGGAATGCCAGAGTTAAAGACTGGTATACCATTTCCTCATGATGAGATTATTGGTATCCATTCCAAAGAACCCACTCTGGAAGATATATTTATTCAATATACAGGGAGGAGGCTATCGTCATGAGACGACGTTTTTTATTCCTGTTAAAAAAGGATTTCAAATTGATGTTATCCAGTAAATTTCTTTTGCTTATTCTTGGTTCTCTTATTCTGTATTCTTGTTATATAAACTTTTTCTACGCCAATGTAGATCAGAATATTTACCCTGTTTACCTCTATGATCCTGTGGGAGCACAAAGTGAGGTTTCCTCTCGTCTTATACAGACTGACAGCCTTGTTGAACTTCAGAAAATAATTGAGGACGGATATTCCATTGGAATTGATGTTTCCAGTGGAGAACCTGAAATTCTAATGACTTCATCTGGAGTAGGAAGTACAGACAGATATCGAGGGGACTATGCTCTTTCCTTATTGTCCACTGACGAAGGAAAAACGACGGAAATAGTTGGTGAAAATAACAGAGAAATGAAAAACCGCAAGGAAATCACATCCGAATTTTTATTTTTCGAGTTATCAGCTGTGGGTTTTTTAGGTTTGGCATCTATGCTATTCAAGGAAAAGCAAATGGGCGTTATCAGGGTACATGGCATAATGCCAGTTAGCAAGGTAGCTTTTATACTGTCAAAATTAACATTGTTCTTGGTAGCGGACTTATTGTTTGCATTTTTAATTACGCTTATAAATCTTGGGTTATCAGAAGGAATAAAGGTTCTGCCTGATATTTTACCACAAGCAGGAATACTATCTTTAATTATGGCGTTAGTAGGATTTTTCTGTGCTGTTCGCCTGCCTGATTTTAGGCAATTTTCCTTACTCTATCTTGTGTTGGCGATTTTTATTACAACACCTGTTTTCATTGCAGGACAGACAGGGATTGATTGGGTTTGGATAAACTATCACCCGATGTATCACTTATTCATGGGAATTAAAAATGCTTATTTTGCTACCCCATCTGCTGGAATAAACTACTATATCACATATTTGACAGCAATTATACTATTGTTCCTGATTGTTTATAGGGCGCTTACAAATGAAATGGCAAAGGAGGGGTAAGATGAAAGGTTTAATATATCAAGTGAAAAATATAGGTCGGGATAAAATATGTATTCTTTCTTTCTTACTTCCTATTATTATAGGGTTGGCAATTAATTTCATATCAGACGCTAGCTTTACATCCATCAGCGAAACATCTTTCGGTATTGTTGAAAATAACCTTATAGATAATGATATTGAGTGGCTACAAAGTTATGGAAATGTATCGGTATTTGAAGATAT
>CAZUHZ010000214.1:0-3626 GCA_964620895.1 uncultured Dysgonomonadaceae bacterium
CGTGCTTCACATAATTCAATAGTGATTTCAACTGCCCTTCAATTAAATGTGCAGGTGGAGCAATATGCGCCACTTCATCGCCTTTTGCAATTCCCACAGGGGTAGTTCGCAGCTCACCAGCATTATTTACCAACCCCTTTAGAAGCAAACTATGAGCACGGCGCAACGAGTTGATATTATACGGATCAAACTCATTTATCTGATTATACGTTTCAATAGCATTGCGCACCTCCTGAATATCTTTTTGTGGTGCAACAACTGGCTTATTCTCCAACAGCGCAGTTACTTGATCAACAGACAACGTATTGCCCTCCATCTCGAGCGATGCCTGAATGGTTTTAATCCGATTTTCCCGCCTTAACTCCGTTTGTGGAATATTCAAATAGGCAGTTCTTACCTCTCCAATCTTTTCGGATATGGAGGCTATATACGATAGTATGTTTGGCGTTATTCTATAAGGTGGATTCATAATGATGTCATTTGATAGCATCAAAGGTAGGATAATTTTTTTGCAATGCACCTTTTTAATCTTTAATTTTGAAATGCATCATGGTAAAACAAGGGAGCAAAGCTGTAACTTATAAGTGAAAATACAACTGATATTGTTCTTGAATTTGTGGTGTGTTTAGTTTGCAAGGTTGTAGCTAAAAAACACACTACTACTTGTTTGACAAAGTCCCTACATTAAAATGCAAACTTTCTTGCTTTAACAACTCCAAATCTCCTGAGTAGCTAAGTGCCAACTCGGCTCTTTCGTAAGCTTCTTGCGCACTTTTGAGGGCTACTTCTTTCACATCGTCTGGAACGAAAGAGTAAATAGATGTGAGTGCCTTCTGCACTCGCATCATCACCTCTATATTGCTAGCTCCATCTCTTGAAATGGGGCGAAAGGCATCTTCAAAAATGTCTGAAGCTTCAATTTCAGGAACCTCTATGCGTGTATATTTAACATCGGATTTTAGTTTATTGTCATTTTTATTAAACCATAAATAGAATAGTCTCACATAACTATTAATAATGGAAACTACTGTTCCAGGATCATTAATGCCTGGCGATAATGCTCGGCTGGCTATTTCGCTCAGTGCAATAAGACCAAAGCGAGGGTCGGCATAGTACGAACGCGATTTGCCAATAATAAAAGCTTTGCTTAGTTTTTCTTTATCATCGATGGGTATTTCTTCATTTGCCGATACAACAAAAGCAATCACTCTATTGGGCGAGACAAATGTTCCTGGCATACAGTTTAGGGTGATAATTACTTTTAATTGCGTGGCTACTTCTTGCAGTTTATCCATGTTGAGGTATAGAATATAGCCGATTTTATCGCTATAAATAGGTTCACCTTTATCTTCTCTTTCAATTATTGGCGAACCACCCATGCGACGTAATTTTATTCTTTTCTCAAAAGTCTTAGTGGTTACATCTTCAATCTTTTAAATGGTGTGCTCTAAACGACCGAGTTTCGAAATCCTTTCGACCCATCTAATGAAAGTGATAATCACCAATAAAAAAACTGCCAGGGTGAGTAGGAACAAAACAAAATGCCCTGCCTTGCCGTAATATCCGTTTTTGAAAGCAACAGAAGCTACAATACTAAATATGAAAGAGCCAATGTAGATAGAGAGCGCATTTTGGGATACATCGTCTGCCACAATCAACTTGAAAGATCGGGGCGTAGCTGTTGAGCTTGCTGCAGCAAAAGCCGATATCATGGAGCCTACTGCAAAAATGGCAATCACTAACATGCTATTGGATAGCGTGCTGAGCAAATCGTCTAACGATTCATATTTGATATCTGGTGCAATGTCTGTTAAGAATGTTCCATCGGCTAGTTCCGCTACAAGTGCGCCCATAATGGAAAGCAAACAAAATATCAATGGTTTGAACCATAGGTTTTCTGTGAGTCTTTTGTAATAGAATATGATGTTTTGGAGCATAGCAGATAGATTTGAAGATTTAGTGCATAAAGGATAGAGTTGATGGTTGTTCTTATAACAAATACTTCACTCCTTTAGTTCCGTTTCTTTCTATCACATAATCTTCTTTATCCATTTGAAGTATTTAAAGGGAGGATACTTAAATGGTACATCCATCCATGTAGGGCTGTTTACTACTGCTCTCTTGTTGCTAAACACCAAGAAACTTTCGTGTCCGTGGTAGTTGCCTAGTCCACTACTGCCAACTCCACCAAAGGGGAGATGGTGATTGGCTACGTGCATAATGGTGTCGTTGATGCATGCACCTCCCGATGTAGAGTTTCTTAACACATTCTTGGCACGCTTGTTTTCACCAAAATAGTAGAAAGCTAAGGGCTTTTCATTGTCGTTGATGTATGTTAGTGGTTCGTCGATAGTATCAAAAGTCATAACAGGCAGGAGAGGTCCAAATATCTCTTCTTGCATAATAGCATATTCGGGCTGCACATTGTCAATAATGGTTGGAGAAATATAGCGCTCTTTATAGTTGACAACACCACCCGAATGTATGATGCCTTCGGCCAGCAAGCTTGCCAATCGGCTCATAGCTTCATCATTTACTATGCGCGGATAGAAACGGCTTTTTCTACTATCATCGCCATACATCTGTTTTGTATAATAGACTATTTTATTGAGCAACTCATCTTTGATGGTGTGATGTGCAAATAGATAATCGGGAGCAATACAGGTTTGTCCTGCATTGATAAGTTTGCCAAAAACAATGCGCTTGGCGGCTATGTCAAGATTGGCGTCTTTGTCAACAATGCACGGACTCTTGCCTCCCAACTCTAGTACAACTGGAGTTAAGTGTTCTGCGGCAGCTTTCATTACCACCTTCCCCACTTTGGGGCTGCCAGTAAAAAATATTAAATCGAAGCGTTGTTTAAACAACTGCGTATTGGTGTCGCGCCCTCCTTGCACAATGGAGATGTAGTTGCTAGGGAATGTCTCTACTATCATCTCTTCCATCAACGATGCAATGGTGGGGGTGCTGGGCGAAGGCTTTAGCATGGCACAACAACCTGCTGATATAGCCCCAACTAACGGATTAAACACTAGTTGAAAGGGATAGTTCCACGGCAATACAATAAGAGCAACACCTAGCGGTTCGTATATTATTTTGCTGGACGATGGTTGTAAATAGAGAGGCGTGGGAACACGTTTTGGTTTCGCCCATTGCTTTAGGTGTTTTATGTGATTGTCAATCTCGCTTAACACAATGCTGATTTCAGTTAAGTAAGCTTCCTCGGGCGATTTATGTAAATCGTTCCATAAAGCATTTTGAATCCTATCCCTATTTTTCAGAACAACACCTTTCAATTTGCGTAGCTGCTCCAATCTGAAGGATACATCCTTTGTTTTGTGGGTGGCGAAGAATGCTTTTTGGTTCTCGAGATGTTGTGTAATTTCTTTTGGGTCTGTCTCTTTCATAGGTTTGTTTATTTTCGTTGGGTTGACATATTGGGGATACAATGCTTGCACCTATTCGGGAATATTGCCATTGTATAGATATCTATCAGCACGCTGTAGTCGCTACTATTCAAGAAGCACAGCGGTGATGATCTACAGCTCATTGCAGCTTTTAATTCTTGGGATTACTCCTGCTGCCACACCTAGCTTATCCAAATTCTTGTAAGCAACTTCTGCCAG
>CAZUHZ010000215.1:0-3608 GCA_964620895.1 uncultured Dysgonomonadaceae bacterium
AGCGGAGCCGAAGTGTGGTCAAATCAGCATGAACGGTTAGCAAAATAGTTGAATGAATCTTTCATTACATTCAAGATGACACACCCCATGAATAATTGAGAATTGAGAATTGAGAATTGAAAATTAACCACACCACTGTCACAGACCCCACACCCCATACCCCATACCCCACACCCCATGCCCCATGCACCATACCCCTGTCAAGTCCATTGTCATCTTGAACGCAGTGAAAGATCTGTTATAACAAGGTAGTGAAGTTAGGCAGATTCCTCACATCCGTTCGGAATAACACAACCACACACCCCATACCTCATACCTATACCCCACCTCCACCTTCATAAAAAGCCTTCCTGATATTATCATTTAATGGTTTCAAAAATAGAGTGGCTTGCTCACTTTTAGAACAAACTGCATTTTAAATTAATATTAGCACACTGTTTTTTTTATGTTTTGAATTTTAATTTTTAGCTTTGCATCCTCTTATAAACATTAAAAAAACATGACGACAAAAGAATTTTGGGATAGCTATATAAACGACGATATATTAGATATATTTGATGATACGTGCGAGTTTTTCTCTCAAGAGTTGCCCGAAGGGTTTACTGATAAGTATGATCCTGTAGATATTATTCTTGATACAATGGGGATTCATGAGAGTGCTAAGAACTTTGGCAATGTAATTAAGTTTATAGATATTGTTAAAAAGCATCAGCCTGAGCTTTACAAAGAAACTTTTATCTATCTCAATGATTTTCTTGTTGAATATTATTGTTTTCATCAAAATACATCTAAAGTTGAAGAAGCATTTTTGCCTTATATAGGCAAACCATTGCAAGATTATGATAAATTGTTGCAGTCGTTTAAAACTATTCAATATTACCAGCATACTGACTTGTTGAACAGAGCAATTGATGAAAGTTATTTTACCCTAAGTAGATCAAATATTAAATTTGGGGGACCTTTTGAATTAGCTTCTACGAAACATTTTATGATATTGCAAGATGTATTTGAAAAGAATAAGGGAGCTATAGACAAGAATGATCTTTTGGCTAAGCTTGAAGAATTCGATTTCGGAGTTAATGATATTACTCTTTCATTGATTCATGAGAGTTTGACGCAATCGCAATTAGGTGTCAAAGAGTTGAAATCTATGTTTGTAAAAGACAAGGGTATGGGCTCTATGGTGTTGTTGCGCGGCTACTTTCTCCGTTATATGTACGAAAGAGGCTTTCAGTTTTACGTGAGTGGGCACATTTGGGATAAAATGTTGGAACTGTGGGAGGAAAACACAAAAGTAACAACGTTTGATGATTATTTTAGAGTTACAACTGATTCGTTTGAGGAGTATTTACTAGATTTCAGTACAGGGTTTGTGGGTGACAAACCAGAAATGATTGCTACGCTATGGGGAAGTGTCTATATATATGAGTTTTTGCATAAGGTGGAAATTATCTCTACAAAAGTTTATCAGGACTTTCTGAAAACATCGCAAAAAATGAAAGGTAGCTTTATCGGAATATTTACACATGATTTGTGGCGGTCTAATTTTGTTCATCATTGGCAGAAGCCCGACTCTGTGTCGGAAGACGAATTTAGAGAAGAGCACAATATCTTTAATAAAAGCTTGTATTTTAAGCGAAATGATTTTGATAAGATAAATCATTTTATGTCGGAAGAGCTGGAGAAAATTGGTCCATTGGCAGACTATATCATAGAGAGTGCTGCAATCAAAGAGAGTCAAGACTTTGGTTTTTTTAATAATCAAATGAAAGATAATGCTGAAAGATATGAAGATGATGATGACGATGATGACGATGATGAATATCTGTACTATGAAGATAAACGGCTTGAACCAATAAGGACAGAGCCAAAAGTGGGGCGAAATGATCCTTGTACATGTGGTAGTGGGAAGAAATATAAAAAATGTTGTGGGAAAGGGTGAAAGGATGAAAGGATGAAATGCTTTTTTAGATACTTGCAAAATATGGTTGATTTATTTGCTATGCACCAGCCATTGAATGGCCAATCAGTAGAGAAAATTCATGAATTTTCTCTACCCATACCCCATACCTCACACCCCATACCTCACACCCCATACCACACACCCCATACCTCATACCCCACACCTCACATTTTACATCCTCTTATAAACATTAAAAAAACATGACGACAAAAGAATTTTGGGATAGCTATATAAACGACGATATATTAGATATATTTGATGATACGTGCGAGTTTTTCGCTCAAGAGTTGCCACAAGAGTTTTTCGATGAGTATGATCCTGTAGATATTATTCTTGATACAATGTGGAGTCAGGAGAGTGCTAAGAATTTTGATAATGCCGTTAAATTTATAGACATTATTAAAAAGCATCAACCTGAGCTTTACAAAGAAAGTTTCATCTACCTCAATGATTTTCTTGTTGAATATTATTGCTTTCATCAAAACAGATCGAAGATTGATGAGGCTTTTTCTCTTTTTATAGATAATCCATTGGAGGATTATGATAAGTATCTAAGATGTTTCAAAAGCATCAAGTTTTACCAACATTCTCAATTGTTGAATAGAGCAATTGAAGAAAGCTATCATACTGTAGAGGAATCAGGCCGTATAATAGGTGGTGGCGAAGATTTAGGCTTGACTAAGTTTTACATAACTTTGCAAGAGTTTTTTGAAGAGAAGAAAGATTTCGAGGCTGCTTTCTCGGCTAAACTAAAGGAGTACGATTTTGAGTTTAATGATGGCTTTTCTTTAGCAGTACAAGAGGGCTTGTCCGAATCGGAACTAAACTTTAAAGAATTAATCACCTTGTTTGCAGAAGATAGGTTGAGGTTAATTATGGTATTACGCGGCTCCTTTCTTCGTTATATGTACGAAAGAGGGTTTCAGTTTTATCTGAGCGGACATATATGGGATAAAATGTTGGAGTTTTGGGAGGAGAAAAACGCGAAAGCAACAACTTTCGATTCTTATTTTAGAGTTTCAGCTGATTCCTTTGAAGAGTTTCTTACAGCTTTCTCTGATATGTTTACAGATAATAAGCCAGAAATGAATGCCACTTTATGGGGCAGTGTTTACATCTATGAGTTTTTGCATAAGTCGGAAATTATCTCTACGGAAGTTTATCAAGACTTTCTGAAAACATCGCAAAAGTTGAAAGGGAAAGTAATAGGGATATTTACCCCCGATTTGTGGGCTTCTAATTTTGTGCATCATTGGCAGAAGCCCGACTCTGTGTCGGAAGACGAATTTAGAGAAGAACACAATATCTTTACTAAAAGTATAGCTATAGGGTATGATGATTTTCCTGAAGTGAGAGAAGATATCTCTGAGGAGTTGACTAAAATAGGTGACTTAGCTGACTATATAATAGAAGGTGGCGAAAGTATGTCAGGGTATGATGACTTTAACATTCTTGAAAATCTGTACTATGAAAAGAGTCGCCTTGAACCAATAAGGACAGAGCCAAAAGTGGGTCGAAATGATCCTTGTACATGTGGTAGTGGAAAGAAATATAAAAAATGTTGTGGGAAAGGGTGAAGGGATGGGATGCTTTTTTAGATATTTGAAATATATTTAAATTCCCTTTTTTTGCTTCGCAACACTCC
>CAZUHZ010000216.1:0-3574 GCA_964620895.1 uncultured Dysgonomonadaceae bacterium
AAAACTGCTCACCTAAAAGGCAAGAAGCTAATTGTGCCTATTGCCAACAGAGAAGTAGCGGTGATAGAGGATGACTATGTAGATGTAGAGTTTGGAACTGGCTGTTTGAAAGTAACACCAGCACATGATATCAACGACTATATGTTGGGCGACAAGCACAACTTGGAGAGCATTGATATATTTAACGATGATGGAACACTCAATGAGCATGGTTTACACTACAAAGGCAAAGACCGTTTTGATGTAAGAACTCTTATTGAGAATGAGCTTGAAGAGAAAGAACTAATTGAGAAAACAGAACCTTACACCAATAGTGTAGGTTTTTCTGAAAGAACCGACTCGATAATTGAGCCAAAACTATCAATGCAGTGGTTCTTGAAGATGGAAGACTTGGCAAAACCTGCACTTGATGCAGTAATGAATGATACGGTACAATTGTACCCACCCAAATTTAAAAACACCTATCGCCATTGGATGGAAAATGTGAAGGATTGGTGCGTGTCGCGTCAATTGTGGTGGGGACATCGTATTCCTGCATACTATCTTCCTAATGGAGGATATGTGGTAGCTGCAACTGACGAGGAAGCCCTACAATTGGCTAGAAAAGAAAATCCCGATCTGCAACTTTCAGACTTAAAGCAAGATGAAGATTGTTTAGACACTTGGTTCTCATCATGGTTGTGGCCTATTTCGGTATTCGATGGTATAAATAATCCTAACAATAAAGATATTAACTACTACTACCCTACCAATGATTTAGTAACTGCTCCCGAGATTCTATTCTTTTGGGTGGCGCGAATGATTATTGCGGGGTATGAGTATCGCGATGAACATTGTTTCAAAAATGTATATCTTACAGGTATTGTACGCGACAAACTGGGTAGGAAGATGTCTAAATCACTAGGCAACTCACCCGACCCTATCGAGCTGATGGAGAAGTATGGTGCAGACGGAGTTCGTATGGGAATGCTATTAACTTCGCCTGCTGGTAACGACCTTCCTTTTGATGAAGCACTTTGTGAACAAGGACGTAATTTCAACAACAAGATATGGAATGCTTTCCGCTTAGTAAAAGGGTGGGAGATTGATGATACAATACCGCAACCCGAAGCTGCTAAAATAGCGGTTGAATGGTTCAATAACAAACTCTCGCAAACCATTGAGGAGATGAACGATTTGCTTTCTAAATATCGCCTGTCTGAAGCATTGATGCTATTGTATAAATTATTTTGGGACGAATTCTCTTCTTGGTACTTAGAGTTGGTGAAGCCAGCTTACCAAAAACCAATTGATAGAGCCACCTACGAATCTACACTTTCGTCCTTCGACGCACTCTTACGTTTGCTTCACCCATTTATGCCCTTCATAACAGAAGAGTTGTGGCAAGCTATTGCACCACGCAAAGAGGCAGAAAGCATTATGGTAGCTGCACTACCAAAAGTCAAAGAGTTTGACAAACAATTATTAGCTGACATAGAGCATACAAAACATATTATCTCAAGTATTCGCACCATCAGACTGGAAAAAAACATTCCAAACAGGGATGAGCTTTCTCTCGAAATATTGGGCGAGCACAACAGTGCATACAATGCGGCTATTACCAAAATGGCTAATTTATCAGCTATTGATGCTGTTAATGATAAATCAGAAGGCGCAGCAGCCTTTATGGTTGCTACTACAGAGTTTGCAGTTCCACTTGCTGACAACATCGACGTTGAAGCTGAATTGGAGAAATTGAGAGCTGACTTGAAGTACCAAGAAGGTTTTTTAAAGTCGGTTGAGAAAAAATTGAGCAATGAGCGTTTTGTACAAAATGCAAAACCTGAAATTGTGGATAATGAACGCAAGAAACAGACGGATGCTGAGAGTAAAATTGCTTCGTTGGAAGAGAGTATCGGAGCACTAGAAAAGAAATAGTTCTATAGAAAGAACCTGAAACATTATATAGATGTCGCACACACCGCACTATAGTCAGAAGAATAACCCCTTCTTTATCGATAAATGATAAAGAGAGGGTTTTTTCTAAAGAGAACAATTCATCTTTTGTTTATGAACATCTTGTTGACCTTTAATTTATCGTCTTCCGATTTTTTTTAATGCCAATGAATATGTAGATTTGTTACAACATTTGAATGACAACTCTTGATGCTAGCTGTTTTTTCTCTTACGTGAACGTAGCAAAGCGATAAAGCGGAGGAGAAGGATTTCAAATACGTGGTGATACTAAATATAAATTGTAGCTATAAACCAGACTATCATATACCTTAAAACTCATCGCAGATGACAAAAAGAAAAATGATTTCCGCCACTTTCCTTCGCGACCTCTCCAATTTGCCTACTGCCTATTTTGCATTGGTTATGGCAACTGGCATAGTGTCTATTGCTTCATACAACCTCAACTTTATCTATATAGCAAAGGCACTTTTCTATTTCAATATAGCGGCATATCTGCTTATGAATGTTCTCTATATTTTAAGGGTTGTTCTTTATCCCAAAAATTTCATAGACGACATTAAAGACCTTGCTAAGAGTCCAGGGTTCTTAACCTATGTGGCGGGTACATGTGTTTTGGGTACACAATTTATAATTATTGCCAGCAACTTTACAATTGCAGCTATTCTCTTTTACATTGGTAGCTTTGCATGGTTGATACTTATCTACACTGCTTTTACGGTTTTCACAGTAAAGAAAAACAAACCTCCCATCAATAAAGCCATTAGTGGCGTGTGGCTGCTAATTATTGTATCTACTCAGTCGGTATCTATTCTTGCAAGTCAACTGACTGGGCATATCCCTTTTGCCAACGATTTGGTGTCGTTTTTTGCATTAGCTATGTTTCTTTGTGGCTGCATGTTTTACATCATTATCATTACACTTATCGTCTATCGCATGTCTTTTTTTGAGATGCGCGCCGAAGAGTTTGCTCCTGCCTATTGGATTAATATGGGTGCTGTTGCTATTTCCACCTTAGCTGGTTCTTCAATTATTCTGAACGTTCAAGAGTGGTCGTTTATAGGTGAAATACTTCCTTTTCTTAAAGGCTTTACGCTATTCTTCTGGGCTATAGGCACATGGTGGATTCCGCTCATTGTAATATTGGGTATATGGCGCCATGTTTTCAAACAACTACCCTTAAAATATCATCCTCAATACTGGGGCATGATATTCCCTATGGGCATGTACACTGCTTGTACAATCAAGTTATCGCAAGCACTCGAGCTTCCATTTTTGATGATGATACCCACATTTTTCATTTACATTGCATTGATAGCTTGGACTATTACTGCCTTTGGCATGTTTTACTCTGTAGGTAAAGATTACCTATTTGTTAAGAAGTCGCTGTAATACTCTCTTTTTTCAATTTTACATTATGCCAGAGTATCTCTTTTCTTAGGCGCATAAATAAAATAAATTAGACCTTCAACTTAACTAAAAATGAGCTATTTATCTTACAAACATATCATTGTAGTTCATTGCAATGTTAAATCTTTTACCATCACTATTATTTGTCAGAATTTACTTGTTTAATATTTATTCATATTGTATATTTATTGAATATTTGCATATTCTACCA
>CAZUHZ010000217.1:0-3558 GCA_964620895.1 uncultured Dysgonomonadaceae bacterium
TAACGGATTTGCGCGCCTCTTTGCCTCCGTAGTTTTCTGACAGTATATCGGTTGCTAAAAACACCATGGCATAAAAAACATTACCTCCTGTAGCACCTATTCCAAATATAACTATTGATTTGTTGACCAAAATGTTCATCATCACTACACTACCTGCAATAATGGCTATCAGTCCGTCTTTACCAAAAACCTTATAAGAAATAGTTAAACCTGCCAATCCTATAACTGCCCAACCAAGAAATAATAATCCGTTCATGCTAATATAATATGAATATGCTAATCTGTTTGTGAGAGAGGGTGCAAATTTCGGAAATTATATTGGATTTGCAAATATAGAAGCTTTTAGCTTTCAGTCAACAGCTTACAACTTTTAGCTCACAGTGCTTAGCAATCACGTTCAATATTGTACAGAACATTGCGGCTAGCGTTACTGCCTTACGAAACATGATTGGTTTATTCGCTATGCACACCTCTACCCCACCTCAGTGATTACTCATTACTATTTACCTAAAAAAGAAAGTTGTACAATTTATCGACTCCCTCTTGATGTTTTTGCGGATCAGCTTTTATAAGGTTAGCGATATTTTTCAACTTCCACTTAACTGAAGGGTAAATACTTAAATCTCCTGCGCAACATTCGCTCCAAGTAGGATTTCCTTTTTCAAAAGATATTAAAAATGCTTTATCTGTATTGGTTAAGCTAAAATTCACTTTTTCTATCAACTCCTTACGTGCTCTTTCATAATCTGAATACAAAAAGGGGACATCAGACATACCTGCAAACTGATTTTCCAATGCTTTTATCTGATTTATTACATTAGGTTGAAGGGACTCTATAATAGGTTTATCACTCCCTAACAAGCTGAATATAAATCCTTCTTTCACCTCGTCAAATGATTGGATGTTCATATAGTTACAATCAAACAAGTCTCGTGGATGCTGACGACTTAATGCAGCTGCAATTTTTCCTCCATAAAGTTGACTATATGAAACAGTGCGTGCCTTACAAGTCATTTTATATACTTTTTGAGCTTTTTCGCATAGCTCATAATCCTCTAACTCCCCTATAACACCTCGTTTAATACCATTCACCTCTATCACAACCATTGCTCCATCTAAGACACAATGCAATTTCAACACTTTAAGCTTGTGAATTATTTTCACACCAGGTATAGTTTTTTTAATGCTTGCGCTTAATGTTTTCAGATGTTGATTAATATCTTTAAAACTCTCGTCTCTACTTTTAATTGGGATATAAGTAAGGTCTATATCAACAGAGTATCGAGGCATGTTTTTATGAAACAAGTTAATAGCTGTGCCACCATGAACTGCAAAATCTTTAATACGATATACAGACGGCATAATCCTTATCAAGAGGGCAACTTGTTTTTTATAAATATCATTAATCATATTCGTATAGCTCTTTAGGTACGGTTATTTTATACTTGGCTATAAATACGCCTCCTTTTACTAATTGCAACTTAGAAGTGCCCAAATTGAAACTTGAAGTATCGAGCACATCGAACCAAAAATGACCTGCTTTTTCTGCCATATAAAGAAGCATACGCTTTACCCTTAAATTCTTTGTTGTTTCAAGTAAGTTTTGAATTACTTCTGAACGCAGTGTAGTTAACTGCTCCATTATATAGTATAAGTCCATATAATTATATTGTTGTGGAGCAAGAAGTAAACACTCTAGGAATGCTTGTTCAGGTGTAGATATTAACAACTCTAATTCATCTTTCTGAATAATTGTTACCTGAGGTACAGAAAAAGTATCTGTGCTAAAAGTCTTAATTGTTTTGTCAAAAACTTCACTTTGCATCCAAACAGGAGTATTTTGCTTTGATGAATAAGCAACCATAAGCAAAGGCTTTCCCATTGGCACATAATGATTGAACCCAACTAATTCTAAAGCTGAATGTGCTGCTATACGAAACTCTTTCCCTAATTGTTGGTTATAACATTGCAACGCAGCATATGCAGATAAAGATTCACCTGTACGAAACATCACACCATTTGCCAAAGAGGTTAACCATCCAGAATTTCGGTACTTTTTAATCAATTGATCTGAATACCCTTTTTCTTTTAACCATTTGGAGAAAAACAAACCGTTTCGTGTACCCAATTTAAGCAATTGGTTTATTTTATTTGAATTATCTATACTCATAGTTTATAATTGAAGCTAAAACTCAACTACAAATATATATTATATTTATCACATAACAAGCAAAATAGTTGATATTTATCACCACATCTATACCTAAAGTGTATAATTTAAATATAAAAACAACTATTTAGGAGAAAAGCATGTTGGAGCTGTATCTGTTCTTTTAGATAAACAAAAGCAATAATCGATATTTGGCTTTAGCCACATCTAAAACAATGTGGCTAAAGCCAATAATAATTGTACAAAAGCAACAATCCGTTGACTGAAGTCAACGGAAATAAACAAAGCAATCTAGAGCATTTTTTAACTCTTTCTGCGATAGATATCATATTTATCAATAGACAGTTGAGTTAAAATATTCAACTTAATATTATACTAAAATTAGAACATGGTTTTGTACAGCCTGCCCTCGTAAGATTAAAAAACACTCACTCGCAAGCTTGTATCTTTTCTCTTTTTTAATAGACAGACACTTGTTGGAAACCAACACCAACCATTATCGGCCGGGATGTATTTAAGACGCAATGCATTGCGTCTCTACAGCGTTACTGCCTTACGAAACACGATTGATTTATTCGCTATGCACCAGCCATTGAATTGGCAATCGGTAGAGAAAATTCATGAACTTTCTCTAACCCACACCTTATACCCCACTTCAGTGATTTCGGATGATGGCTGATAGCTCTATAAAAAAGAGGCGTCACCTCCGCAACGCCTCTCAATCATTGAACATCTTTTTGACGTTCACTATATTTCAATCATTATACTTATCCACATTCGTCATCAATCAACTTAATCGTAAAAATGAGACGAATCAGCGGTTCAGACAGTTAGTTCTTAAAAAACAACACCTCACCCACTGCATCTATCAAAATGGGTTTCGATTTATCGACAGTGCCCCCCAACAAATCTTTCGATAGTTGATTCAGCACTTTGCGCTGAATAACACGCTTCACTGGACGTGCACCAAACTCGGGGTTGTATCCTTCGGCAGCAATGCTACGCACAGCTTCGGGGGTATATTCCAAATCTATACCATTGAGATGGAGCATCTTAGCAACACCATCCAACTGTAGTTTCACAATCTGAGCAATCTCGCTCTCGGTGAGTGGTGTAAATACAATAGTTTCGTCTATCCTATTTAAAAGCTCTGGACGAATAGTCTTTTTCAACAACTCCATCACTTCTAGCTCGGTTCGCTCTATTATCTCTTCGCGATTGTCGGCAGTGATTTGCGAGAATTTATCGCGTATCAAATTAGACCCCAAATTGGATGTCATGATGATGATGGTATTTTTGAAGTTGACTACCCTACCCTTGTTGTCGGTGAGGCGACCATCGTCCAACACTTGCAACAAGATATTGAATACATCGGGGTGTGCCTTCTC
>CAZUHZ010000218.1:0-3530 GCA_964620895.1 uncultured Dysgonomonadaceae bacterium
GTTCGCTCCAAAAAGGAGCTCTAGTGTTGGTTGGGGTATTGATTTACTACAGACAGCTAGGCTCCTAGCGGAGCTCCCAATAGAATATGTGCATTCAATCTTTTAAGATAAAGCAACAGAAGCACCAATGAACAACTACTCAAACACACTACTCCAAGCATCGTAGATGCGGACTGTAAAACAATTAAATGAAGAAGTTTTTTAATTATAAAAAATAGGCAAACACATAACTTAACGTGTAACACCTTAAAACTCAGAAGTAAAATGAAATTTTATATTCTTAAAGTCTTGCTGCGCCATCATCAACATATAGTTGGATTCTGCTAAGAAAACATCCCTTCCCTGCTTGTCGTGAGCCATGTATTGATACTTCCGTTTTTTGAAGTCGTCCAACTCCTCGGCATTGTCACTCTCAATCCAGCATGCCTTGAATAGACTAATTGGTT
The DNA here is from genome assembly GCA_964620895.1 of uncultured Dysgonomonadaceae bacterium. Lineage (GTDB taxonomy): Bacteria > Bacteroidota > Bacteroidia > Bacteroidales > Dysgonomonadaceae > UBA2632. The sequence goes on from CAZUHZ010000218.1 coordinate 447, forward strand.
CCCAACGACACTGAGCACCATACTCGTGCAACAAACGATACTCAATAACCTCAAATTGAAGTTGACCTACCGTGCCAATAATTTGGCGACCATTGAACTGATTGGTGAATAGCTGAGCCACACCCTCGTCCATCAACTGCTCTATACCTTTATGCAATTGTTTCGATTTCATTGGGTCGGCATTTTCGATATACTTAAACATTTCGGGAGAGAAGCTTGGCAATCCTTTGAAGTGCAAATCCTCGCCCGAGGTTAATGTATCGCCAATTTTGAAGTTGCCTGTATCGGGCAGCCCTACTATATCGCCTGCATAGGCTTCATCAAGAATCTCTTTTTTCTGTGCCATAAAAGCCGTTGGCGAAGAGAAACGCATCATCCGATCGAAACGAACATGTTTGTAGTTGACATTTCGTTCAAACTTACCAGAACAAATTCTCAAAAAAGCAATACGCGACCGATGATTGGGGTCCATATTGGCGTGAATTTTAAATACAAACCCACTAAAGCCATCTTCATAAGGATCAACCTTACGCTCTTCAGCAACTATTGGACGTGGCGATGGAGCAATGTCAACAAAACAATCTAACAGCTCTTTCACACCAAAATTATTCAAAGCTGATCCAAAGAAAACAGGAGCTAACTTGCCAGCAAGATACTCTTTTCTATCAAACTCAGGATAAATACTAACCAACTCAACCTCTTCTCGCAATGTTTCAGCCAAAGCTTCTCCTATATGAGTTTCTAAATCGTCTTCGTTTATATCTTTTACAGCTATCGATTTTGTTACAGTCTGTTTGCTGGGTTGAAACAAATCGAGGCTATTTTTGTACAAATTATAAACACCCCTAAATCTATCGCCCATTTCGATGGGCCAGCTCAATGGGCGTACTTTTATCTCTAATTCTTTTTCCAACTCATCCAATATATCAAAAGGGTCGCGCCCTTCTCGGTCTAGCTTATTCACAAATATCATTACAGGCGTGTTGCGCATTCGGCACACCTCCATCAACTTGCGGGTTTGTTGCTCCACACCCTTTGCTACGTCAACCACTACAATCACGCTATCCACAGCAGTGAGTGTACGATAGGTATCTTCAGCAAAATCTTGGTGACCAGGAGTATCCAAAATGTTTATTTTATGATCTTCGTAGTCGAATCCCATCACAGATGTAGCAACCGATATACCACGCTGCTTTTCAATCTCCATCCAGTCGGAAGTAGCAGTTTTTTTTATTTTATTCGATTTTACAGCTCCCGCAATATGAATAGCTCCACCGAAAAGCAACAACTTTTCAGTAAGTGTTGTTTTTCCGGCATCGGGGTGGCTTATAATGGCAAACGTGCGACGTTTTTGTATCTCTTTTTTAATACTCATAAGTGTCTATTGACTTTTTTGTCTGTTAGAATGTGCTCTTGGCACAAATCTCTTCTGTTATTTATTCTCTCTTTGCAGTTTATCTAAAAACCGCTCTAAACTCTCTTCCCAATGTGGAATAGTGAAATGAAATGCTTCTTGTATTTTAGTTTTATCCAACACTGTGTATAGGGGGCGAACGGCTGGTGTTGGATAATCTTTGGTAGGGATAGGCTTCAATTGGCAGCTCTCTATATTAGCAAGCTCCTTTATTTTCTCTGCAAATCCAAACCATGTAGTTTCACCAAGATTAGAGAAGTGATAAACACCCTCCCTCCACTCTCCGCTCACTGCACTAGCTAAAACAAGAGTAATGGCTTCTGCCAAATCTCTAGCATAGGTGGGTGTGCCATACTGGTCATTTACAATTGTCAGCAACTCTTTTTCACGCATTAGACGCAACATTGTTTTCACAAAATTTGCTTTATACGATGAGTAAAGCCAAGCAGTGCGTATGACAATCGAATCTGGAGCTAGGGACATAACCGCCTCTTCAGCCCTCAGCTTAGCTCTGCCATATACCGACAGCGGATTGACAGGCGAGTCTTCGTGATAAGGCTTATCAGCATACCCATCAAACACATAATCTGTAGATATATGTATCAATTTACAATTGAACTCGACTGCCACTTTTGCTAAATTCTCAGCTCCCAAGTGATTAACAGCATTACACACCACAACATCAGATTCGCACCAATCTACCATAGTGTAAGCTGCACAATTGACAATATATTCAATGCCATGTTCATCAACATAGTTTCGCACAGCATCCAATTGAGTTATATCTAAATCGTCCGACCCTGTATAAAAGTATTGAAACATGCTCTCATGCTCGCTGTTAAACTCTTTCAGCTCAGCACCAAGCTGACCAGTTGCACCAGTCACCAAAACCCTCTTCTGAACCAATCCGTAGTAGTATTGTTCCTTTTTGGATACTTTTTCTGTTCCACCCAAATGTTTGCTCGACCCAGTATAGATTGCCATAATTATTCTCCTTTATTATCTTGTAAATGATATTTTTCAGACAAACTGCGCAACAAATTCGATATTTGAGAAATGGCTGATGCAGTGTCGGACGATATCTCTCTCTTTTGCAGCTTCAACAGTAGATAACCGTAGAGTGCTGTAAAACAAATTTCAATATCAGACATTCCCTTATCAATAGCCTTTCTTCTCAGCTCTTCGATGTAGGGCAATGCTTTGTAGTAAACCGCTACATATTCTGCCTGTTTTTGATTTTTGAGCAGCTCTGAATGAAAAATGTGAAGCTCATTGAGCAGCTCTTTGTTTATAGATAGATGTCCCTCTTTTTCAACACCCTCCGCTTGCATCTGCTCTATGAGATTCATATACCATTGGCGCGCCTCTAACTTCTTTTCATCCGAATGATGAGTGGCGTCAATCAAAGCCGCTTGCACTTTATCAATATCCAATTCATAAGCGCGCAATATATCTTCCAACTGCCACATATAAAGCAGATACTCCGCTATATTTTCTCTCTTTTTTTGCTCTGCTACAAACATATTATAGTTTCCTCTTCTCTTAGGTTCACCTCCACTTACAATTGAGTGTTCAACTAACAAAGGATAAAGCCTATTTGCTTTACTCATAATAGTCTAAACTCGAACCTTTTGATTAATTTTGTACAAAAATACAACGAATGATTAAGT
>CAZUHZ010000219.1:0-3479 GCA_964620895.1 uncultured Dysgonomonadaceae bacterium
TCAACTCCTCGTTAGAGTATATTTTATTCTTCATAGTTTCAAAATCAACACGGTCCTCATCCGTCAAATCCAATCCAAAAGTATCATTCAAATGCTGAATTATATTTGTCAGTAAATCAAATTCTTCTTCAGGTTTATGCGCTCCCCCTCCCGGTGTCATTCCTTGCATTTGACCATCACCAGATTCCAGTTGAAGCTTTTCGGTATATTGGCGTTGAATTTTATAACTGTGCAGTTCTATTTCGGACACTACATCCAATGGCAAAGTCGATTTCACATAAGGTAGCTTCTTTACCAATGCAGACAAGAAGACATAATACTTCTCCAACTCCACATCAACAAAAGTGATAATCCCTCTTAGAAAACGATAGAGTTTAATAAACGATTTTGCATCACCCTTAAAGACGGTTTGCTGCTCTTCATCCAACTCCTCTACATATCTACGGCACACCCCATTCAATATTGGTTGTAGCTTTTCTAAATTGTCTGCTTTTCGGAAAAACAGAACAGCAAAAGTTTCAATTTCATTGGGATATATCAAGTTGTAAGCATCTATTTTGGCTTGCACGTCGTAGAGTGAGTTAGGGTCTGTTTGATGCTCCTCATCCATATAGTTTTTTCCATAAAACTGCTGGAAATCATCTTTCACCATTTCAGGATCGTTCACAAAATCGAGCACCATGGTCGAATCTTTCCCATAAGTCTTCCGATTCAGTCTGCTCAATGTTTGCACAGTACTGGTTCCTCCCAATTTCTTATCCACAAACATGGTGTGCAACATTGGCTCATCAAAACCTGTTTGAAACTTTTCTGCTACAATCAATATTCTATATTGAGGCAATTTAAGAGCTTGAGGAATACTTATTCTACCTCCCAAATTATTCATGCTCGTTTCGGTGTAGTCCTCTCCTGTTTCCTCATCAGTCAACGTTCCTGAAAAAGCAACCAATGCAAAATAGGGTAGTTTCATTTCGCGCATCACCTCATCAAATTTCCGCTTAAAACGCACAGCGTGCAGTCGAGAACGAGTAACAAGCATTGCTCTTGCCTTCCCTTGTATTTCGTTTTGTGTTTGAGTCACAAAATGCTCTAACATGATGCGTGCTTTCTTCTCAATGGCATGATCTTGCAAGTCAACATAAGAACCTAACAATCGCACAGTCTTTTTCTTATCATACTCCTTATCAGGAATATCGCTCCGCTTCACTATTTTGTAGTATCGCTTAAAAGAAGTGTAGTTTTCAAGTACATCCAAAATAAACCCCTCTTTAATGGCTTGTTCCATCGAGTAGATATCGAAAGGCTCTTTGTTACCATTTCTCAATGTGCCAAACAGCTCAATGGTTTTTGGTTTAGGAGTAGCAGTAAATGCAAAGAACGATATATTTTTTTGCACCCCTTTGCTCTTAATCTCCTCTTCAATAATATCGGATAGTTCTTTTTGTCCAGACTCCAACTCCTCGGCCAACTCCAATGACAACGCTTTGCGCAAATGTCCTGCAGCATCGCCCGACTGCGAACTGTGTGCCTCATCAATTATTACAGCATAGTTTTTATTGGGCAATTTTGTAATAGCCTCAGATATAACAGGAAATTTCTGTAGCGTGGTCACAATAATGCGCTTCCCCTCAAGTATTGCATTTTTCAAATCTTGACTCGTTTTCCGTTCATCTATATATGCCACCACGCCAGGAGTGTCATCCAGCTGGCGAATATTTTCCTGAATCTGTTTGTCCAACACCCTGCGGTCGGTAACAATAATAGTTGAGTCAAAGAGAGCCTTACTATCAGTGTAGTTTTGATAGAAGCCCGATAGACGATAAGCCAACCAAGTGATACTATTCGATTTTCCAGAACCTGCCGAGTGCTGAGCAAGATACTTTCCGCCCACACCGTCATGTCTAACAGCCTCCAACATTCTATTCACTACTCTGCGTTGATGAAAGCGTGGGAACAACAATTTAGTGGAAGTCTTCACCTTCAGACTCCTTGTCTTCTCATCGTAATAGGTGTCTTTATCGGTTTGAACACTGATAAAGTTTTGTATCAAATCTAACAACGAATCTTTGCGCAACACATCTTCCCACAAATAAGCAGTAGCAAATCCATAAGGATTCTCATTTACCAAATGTTTATTGAATGGCAAAAAGAACGTCGATTTACCTTTCAATTCAGTAGTCATAAACACCTTTTCAGTGCCCACAGCAAAATGCACCAAACAGCGTTTAAATTCCAACAGTGGCTCGCCTTTAGGATTTCTATCCTTTACATATTGCTTTATGGCATTGTGGTGGTTTTGTCCCGTCAATGCATTTTTCAACTCCATCGTCACCACAGGAATACCATTGATAAAAAGCACTATATCAATAGAGTTGGTGTTTTTGGTAGAATAGCGCAGTTGACGAACAAGGGCCAACCTGTTTTTATTGTACCACACCTCATGTTCTGGTGTTTTGTTATTGGCAGGTTTGTAATAAATCATATCCAACGCCTGCCCCCGGTCTTTCACTTTGTGGTGAAACAAGTGCAATGTTTTGTTGGGATGCTTGTTCAGATTACGGGCAACATTATTCACAATCTGACTGTCAACACCAGCACCATATTGCTCATATAAGGCCTTATATTTCTGTGGCTGACTCTCCTTTACAAAAGCAATTATCTCGCTGGGGATAACAGACAATTCTCTGTCATATTCAGCAGAGCTCACTACACTATATTCTCCTACTTTATTCACCAAGTAGTCTTCTATATGTGCTTCGAAATGTATTTCTGATGTTCCTGTTGCCATAAGATTATCCTTTATTTATTTTCTGTTTGCTCCCAATCTCTCAAATCAATTTTGCCTGTTACTGCTTCTGAGATTAATGATTGGCGGTAGAGTTTGAGTTTTTCGATTGACTCTATAATCTGTAAAATAGATTTATCTATAATGCTACTCTTATTCTTTAAAAAATCAGCTATCTCAATCTGTTCTTGCAAAGAGATTTTCGGTATAACTAAATTAGATATCTTACCGACAGATAACCCTGGTTGTGCAGCAGATTCACTATGCTGATTAAGATTCATGATTCTAAGTAATTCCCCCAAATAATATGTATCTACATCAGTTAATGGGTGACATACTATTGCATGTTCTGTTGCCCAAAAACGACTATTGCTATAATTAATATTTCCACACAATGCTCCTTGTCTGCCAATTAAAACATAATTACCTTCCAAGTTAAATTTATTCGTATAACCTCTTAATCCATTACCACCTAAAACAGGATATTCTCCTGACTGACTAATCTCTATGGCTGAAATAAAATCACCACTTTTTAAATTTGCAATATGTTTTAACTTGAAAGTGTCCCAATGCTCCGGTATCTCCCCCATCCACTCAATGCCACTATCCTTCATTGGCACATCGGGATTCAATCCTTTGGTGACTGCTTCGTTGATAATTGCCTGACGTTTTAGGGTGAGTTTTTCAACTAACT
>CAZUHZ010000220.1:0-3476 GCA_964620895.1 uncultured Dysgonomonadaceae bacterium
TCATTCCAGTTTTCATCTCATCAAACAGATAGAGAAAATCCCAATAGAGATGATTCCCCATTTTGACCAAACGATTCTGGAAACGATGAATCTCATCTAAAATCAATTCATCGTGAAGAAAGTAACCAACAATTACTCTTCCACTGTTAGCTCCAAAGTCTATCGATAAATAAGCACTCTTTGTTGACATATAAACTTTTTTGTATTCTCGTCTTTTTCTTATTTATAAATTGCGCCAAAATTCTGACAAGCTCTATAGTCTGCCCCCTCTTTATCCATTCCAAAAGCATTCCAAGCCGTTGGTCTAAATATTTCTTGTTCTTCCACATTGTGCATACACACAGGAATACGCAAAATAGAAGCAAGCGTAATTAAATCTTGTCCTATGTGTCCATAACTTATTGCTCCATGATTGGCTCCCCAATTATTCATTACAGAATAGACATCTTTAAAAGCTGGCTTATCAGTAAGTCTTGGAACAAACCATGTCGTAGGCCAGGCTTTGTCTGTGCGCTCATCTAGCACTTTGTGAATTGCTGGATCAATATCAACTGTCCATCCTTCTGCTATCTGAATTACAGGACCCAATCCGTCAACTATATTGATACGACTCATAGTTACAGGCATACCTCCTTTGGTAAGGAAATTAGATGAATATCCACTACCCCTAAAGTAATCAAGGTTTGCAGGATACCATGTTGTAGCCTCTAAGCATTTGTCAACTTCATCTTCAGTAATATCCCAATGAGGTTTCATTACTGGTTTTCCATTTTCGCTTTGCTGTCCAGTACCGTCTAATGTGGTAGAACCTGAATTGATAAGATGTAATATTCCATTTTCAGCCATACCTGTTAGTTTCTTTCCTGTAACACGCTCAACAGCTTCGGGACTCCAATAAGTACGAACATCTGAAAATATTTGCGCGGTATTAGTGAGCAAGTGCCCAAACAACATTGATACACCATTCAGCGCATCATTTTCCGTAGCAACAGTAAACGCTTCTCTAATTCCATTCCAATCAAAAGAACTATTAAGAATTGCTTCTGAGAAATCACCATTAGGTAGATAGTCTGTCCATTGACGTTGACCTTGGAAGCCAGCTATAATTGCATTGTGTCCAATAGCCTCCTCTTTAAATCCTAACTTCTCTAATTCAGGGTTGCCTTTCATCAAGTCACGCATAATGAGCGTCATTTTCACCACAAACTCCCAGTCTTTTTCTTTTTGCTCTCTAGACCTAGCCTTCTCTGCTCTGTTGAAATCCTCTCCTTCATTCACTTTGCAATACTTCTCGGTCCAAGCCATTGCTTTTACAAACTCTTCCTTATCATATATCTCCTCATCCACACGACGAAGAATTTCTATCATATCCACAGCTTCATTGCGCATTCCCAAATACTTTTGGAAAAAACTATTATCAACAATCGAACCCGCAATACCCATTGAAACAGTGCCAATAGAAAGATACGATTTACCCCTCATGGTAGCTACTGCTTGTGCTGCACGAGCAAATCTGAGTAGTTTTTCTGCAACATCTTCTGGAATAGAATTATCGTCAAGGTCTTGCACCTCTTTGCCATAAACACCAAATGCTGGCAATCCTTTTTGTGCATGCCCTGCCAATACAGCTGCTAAATATACAGCCCCAGGACGCTCAGTCCCGTTAAATCCCCATACAGCTTTGGGGTAGTGAGGGTTCATATCCATTGTTTCGGCACCGTAGCACCAGCAAGATGTAACTGTGATAGTTGATCCTACACCTTCGCGCTCAAACTTTTCTGCGCAAGCAGCACTTTCGCCTACCCGACCAATGGTTGTGTCAGCTATTATGCACTCAACAGGACTTCCGTCACCGTTTTTAAGATGAGTGCTTATTAATTTAGCAACTGAATTTGCCAAACTCATTGTTTTCTCCTCAAGACTTTCTCTTACGCCACCTTGACGACCATCTATGGTTGGGCGGATACCAATTTTTGGATATTTTCTCATGTTTATATGTTTTGTATTATATGTTACTTTTCGTCGAATTTATTACATCAAAGTGCTGAACTGTGCTGTTTTTAATGCAAAAAATTAGAATGAGTTTCTCTTCGTAATTGTTGTAGGGATATATGTCTGTACCTTTTTGTCATTTATTACAAATTCCGAGGCAAACTCTCCCATTTTACGCCAATCAACACCAATGCTCGAAATGCCTTTTTCCACAACCTCATAAAAAGGGTTTTCGTTGTATGCAAGCAATCCATAGTCTTTCCCCATTCGAAGCATTTGTAATTGCCCTTGCTTTATAAGGTTCACAATATCTTCATTCTTTATAACTAAATAAAAATGATCCTTTTGAACATTTGCATTCTCTGACATTTCGTCGATTACTTCAAACTCAAAATTATGATCCAAACAAAATTGACTAAAAGCTAATTTGCTGCTAGGTGGATGTTTGTGCCTCCTATTTAAAACAAACACCAGCTTGTTGTATTCAGACAATTCATTTTTAATCGATAACAGGTTGTCATATAGACCTTGCTCAAAGTCTTGGCAAACATACGAATATCCATCTTTCTCGAAGTTGCCAAAATCGAGGAGCAAAAGCTTCCTTTTATCAATCTTCAACAGGGTGTCTGAAAATTTATCGTTATCATAGTTCATCACCAAGTATTTATCATATTTCCCGTTGGACTCGTTAATTAATTTATCGAATAGGTATTTATTGTATTGATGAAACAAAAGATCTATTTTGTAAGTTGTTGGCAGTTTGGAAGCGATTGTATTGTATAAAACCTCCTTAAATGGTGAATATTCATCCAACAGTAAAAGAATATTGTGGCTTCGGGATGCAACAAAGTAGTTTTTACCGTGTATTGAATCAATATCGCCGCGCGACTTCAATTCCGAAAATGTTTTAAAAACAGTATCTCGTGATACACTAAATTCTTTGCTCAACGCATTGATTGAAGGCAGTACATCTCCTGCTTTCAAGTTATTCAATGCAATGTAGTCTAATATAAAATCAGCTAATTGCTGAACCTTGGTACCCTCTCCTCCAAACACAAATTTCATGCCAATTACAATTATTTATTACGCGCCAGTTAACACTGTGCTGTTCTGTTCTGATGCAAAAGTATATTAATAATTCAATGTGAAAGAATATATTTATATGTTGTATAACATGTTTTTGGTTTTAGTATAAGGTTGCTCTGCATTTCCAATTGTCTATAAGTAAGTCAAACTAAAGAAACAAGTACGAACATCCCTTAAAGCAGATTGCTAACTAGCGCATCATTAGATGCACCGCTGTTTGTAGTAAACAAGCAAGCACAACACTTATAGTTTCATAGAAGCGGACTGTAAAGGTGCTTATCAAATAGATTGAATAACAGGTCGCACCTAACGGAGCTCTGATTGGTAGTAGCATTCACCCAATACAGACAGGTCGCTTCTAACGAAGCTTTTCTGTGTTTGTTTGTTAAGTGCAATAT
>CAZUHZ010000221.1:0-3473 GCA_964620895.1 uncultured Dysgonomonadaceae bacterium
GTAACTGGTGCAAAATTACACAAAAGCATCCATATTCAATCTATATTTATCTTAAAATAAGGTGTAAATGGCATATAAGGGTGTTTTGTAGGCTTGGAAAAGTTTTTAAAAAAGCATGAATCAATTGATTAATGATTTTTTTCTCTATTTTAAATCAAAATACTCTTTTAAAAAGCAAATAAACTGTATCTTTGCAGCTGAAAATAAATAGTTTTTGTTTTCTTAAAACTGAAAATTCAAGTTTCCACAGAGAAATAATTTTTTAGATTAAAAATTCAAATTATTATAATATAGTACATGGCTAGTCGAATAAAAATTAAAAAAGGCTTAGACATACCTTTGATGGGCGAAGTTCAAGAAACTTTTCTTGGAGAGGTTAAAAGTGATGTCCTTAAAATTTGTCCTGAAGATTTTACTGGTGTTACACCTAAGCTCAGTGTAAGGGTAGGTGATGAAGTGAAAGTTGGAACGGCGTTGATGTACGACAGGAATCATCCTTCAGTAAAAGTGGTCTCTCCTATTAGTGGTGTGGTTACGGAAATTGAACGAGGTGCAAAACGTCGTATATTACATATTGCTGTTGAAAGAAAGGGTGAAAATCAATTTGTGGATTATGGCATCAAAGATGCTTTGACCATGAAACCCGAGGAGGTGAAAGAGTATATTCTTGATGCTGGTCTTTGGTTTTTTATAAAACAACGTCCCTATGATGTTGTAGCCACACCAGATAAAGAGCCTCGAGATATTTTTGTAACAGGCTTTTCGTCAGCCCCTTTAGCTCCTTCTTACGATTTTATATTAAAAGATCAAGAGAAAGATGTGCAAGCAGGGCTCGATGCATTGTCAAAGCTCACAAAAGGGAAAGTGTATCTTTCTGTGAGTCCTCAAACAACAAGTAAAGCATTGCGAAATGCTAAAAATGTTGTTGTTACGGAGTTTGAAGGTCCTCATCCAGCAGGAAATGTGGGGGTGCAAATCAATCATATAAAACCTGTTAACAGTGGAGAGACCGTTTGGACTCTCAATGTGCTAGATGTTGCAGTAATTGGCAGGCTATTCAACACCGGAAAAGTAGATCTTACACGCACAGTAGCCCTAACAGGCTCGGAGGTTGAAAAAAGAGGATACTACAAAATGTTGATTGGAACATCATTAACCGATGTGTTTAAATCAATCCCAAAATCTGACGATGAGTGCTTGCGCTTTATTAGTGGTGACCCTCTAACGGGTCGTAAGATTGAGATGGATGGGGTTCTTCGAGCTTACGATTCTCAACTTACAGTAATTCCTGAAGGAAACAATACGCATGAGTTTATTGGATGGGCTACATTAAGTCCTAACAAATATAGTGCTGGAGCAACCTATTTTTCTAATCTGTTGCATAAATTGGGCGTGAAAGACAAGTTTAGGATTGATGCTCGTATAAAAGGAGGTCCTAGAGCAATGATTATGTCTAACGAATACGATCAAGTATTTCCGATGGATATTTATCCTGAGTTTTTGTTGAAATCAATCATCGCTTTCGATATTGACAAAATGATAAACTTAGGAATATTTGAAGTTGCGCCTGAAGATTTTGCTCTGTGTGAATTTGTTGACACATCAAAAATAGAAATTCAGCGAATCGTTCGTACAGGTTTAGACATGCTTCGTAAGGAAGTTGAATAATACATTTATATAATTCATCTATTTTAAAAATAAAACATTGAAAGCTTTAAGAAATTATATCGACAAATTAAAGCCTTATTTTGAGGAAGGGGGAAAGCTAGAAAAGCTTCATTCTGTTTTTGACGGATTTGAAACATTCTTGTTTGTTCCTAATACCACCTCAAAATCGGGTGTTCACATGCATGATGCTAGAGACTCGAAGCGCACAATGAGTCTTGTGATTGTAGCTTTAGTTCCAGCACTACTCTTTGGCATGTACAATATAGGTTATCAACACAATTTGGCTTTAGGCATAAATCCAGGTTTTTTTCAAACATTTTTGTTTGGCTTATTAGCATTTTTGCCTCAAATTATTGTGTCTTATGTAGTAGGACTTGGTATAGAGTTTGTTACAGCACAAATAAAACGCGAAGAGATAGCAGAGGGGTTCCTTGTGAGTGGTATCCTCATTCCCATGATTATGCCGGTAGATACTCCGCTTTGGATGATTGCTGTAGCAACAGCCTTTGCTGTGATATTTGCAAAAGAAGTATTTGGAGGCACAGGATACAACGTGTTTAATGTTGCTTTGGTAGCAAGAGCGTTTTTGTTCTTTGCTTATCCCTCTCATATGTCGGGCGATGATGTGTTTGTTCGCACTTCAGGTGCGTTTGGATTTAGCAGCCCTCAAATGATTGATGGTGTAGCACAAACAGTTGATGGTTTTTCTGGTGCTACTATGCTTGGTCAATTGGCAATAACAGAATCTTCATCTTTTTCATCCTCACTCTTTACTAGCATAAACGAAGGAGCAGTATCTTTAATGGATATGTTTTTAGGTTTTATTCCAGGTTCAGTTGGAGAAGTTTCTACATTAGCCATTCTGCTTGGTGCACTTATCTTGATAGTTACAGGAGTGGGTAGTTGGAAAACTATGCTCTCTGTATTTGTTGGAGGTGGTGCTACAGTATTGTTGATTAATCAATTTGCAGTAAATGCTGTAATGGGGATGCCTCCATTATATCATTTTGTGTTGGGTGGCTTTGCTTTTGGAGCAGTATTTATGGCAACCGACCCCGTTACTTCGGCACGCACCGAAAAGGGCAAATGGATATATGGATTTTTGATAGGAGCTTTGGCTGTTGCAATACGTGTTTTCAATCCTGGTTATCCAGAGGGAATGATGCTAGCCATCTTGTTTATGAATGCTTTTGCTCCTCTTATCGATTTCTATGTTGTGGATGGCAACATCAAGAAACGAATGAAAAGAAGAGCAATTAAAAATAATGAAAGGGTATAAATAATGAAAACAGATAGTAACGTATATACAATTATCTATGCCGCAGTCATGGTTATTCTTGTAGCGCTTGGATTGTCATTTACACATCAAGCATTAAGCGAGAGACAAACCAAAAATGTTCAGATTGATAAGATGCAGCAAATACTTCGTTCGATGAAATTGGAGGTCTCTACTGAAGAAGCTGAAGATCGTTATAATAATCTTATAACTGATGCTTATCTAATAAACATTGAAACAGGAGCGAAGAAAGAAAGTAGTGCAGGTACACTACCAACAGACTCAGCATTTATGGTAAATGTTGCAGATGGTAATGAATTTCCTGTTTATGAAGCTGAAATTGATGGAGAGAAAAAGTATATCATTCCAATGAATGGAAAAGGATTGTGGGGACCAATATGGGGATATATTGCAATCGATTCTGATGGGAAAACTGTTTATGGAGTTGACTTCGGACACGACTCAGAAACACCTGGACTTGGAGCTGAAATAACACATGAGCCTTTTAGAAATCAATTTGTAGGCAAAG
>CAZUHZ010000222.1:0-3440 GCA_964620895.1 uncultured Dysgonomonadaceae bacterium
TAAATACGCCAAATTAAAGCACTCATACAACCAAGAAGATAACTATGTGACCAATGCAAGTGCTTGTACTGTAAGATTGGCAATCAATTACTTTATGGAAGCGTAGAAACAATTTAAATATATCAAAAAACAACGATTTTACTGTTTTTTGTCTCGTCTTTATCACAATACTATTTAAATCATTGTATTTTTGCATGATAATCAAATATTGAATTCATTAAATTCGTATTTTAACTATGTGTTTAAGCAAAAGATTTATTTACAAAATACTAACCTTCTTGGGCAGCTTACTATTACTTTATGCTTGCGCAAATATTGCAACCCCTACGGGAGGATTATATGATGTAGATCCACCAGAAGTTGTAAAAGCAACCCCTGATTTCAATGCATTGAATAATTCTAACTCGAAAATCACAATTCTATTTGATGAAAATATCAAGATAGAGAAACCCATGGATAAAGTAATTATAACTCCACCTCAGCAAAGCTTTCCTGTTATCAAAGCTCAAGGGAGAAAAGCTATAGTTGAGCTAGAAGATGAATTAATACCCAACACTACTTACACAATAGACTTCACTGATGCTATTGTGGATAATAATGAAGGGAATGCCTTGGAAAACTTCTCATACTCATTTTCTACAGGCGATAAAATAGACACACTAGCAATTTCGGGAACAGTGCTCAAAGCCGAAAACTTAGAGCCAGCACAAGGTATATATGTGGGAATTCACTCAAATCACAGCGATACAGCATTTACAAAGCTACCTTTCGAAAGGATATCGAGAACAGACTCACGTGGAAAATTTACTATCAAGGGTATTGCTGAAGGTGAGTACAAAGTTTATGCATTAGACGACTCAAATAGAAGTTACAGTTACGACAGTCCACAAGAAGAAATAGCTTTTTTAGACTCTATCTTCATACCTTCGTCTGAGCCAGCTATGCGTAACGACACTGTTTTTATAGACAGCCTTACTATCGACACAATACATGAAATTAAATATACACGTTTCACACCAGACGATGTGTTGTTAAGGTCGTTCGAGTCGGGTTTTAAAAGACAATATTTAGAAAAACACGAAAGAAACCTTTTGCATAAACTAGATCTGTTTTTTGCAGCACCTACAGAACCTGCAACGTTTACACTGCTCGAGCCAACAGCTACGTCAGACAAATGGTTTGTGAAAGAGAGTAGCATTACCAACGACAGTGTTTCTATATGGATAACCGACTCCCTTATCTATAAGGCTGATACAATAAGATTGAAAGTAGATTACTTGCGTACAGATACATTGAACAATCATGTGTTGAATACTGATACTTTGAACTTCACAATCAGAGGAAGAAAAGCAAAGGAAAGCAAGCCAGAAAAGAAGGAAAAAGAAGGAGAAGAAGAGGAGGTGAAAATACAGCATTTAAGCATTCGAGACAATGTAAAATCGATACACGAAATATACAACACGCTGTTTTTAGAGTTTGAGCAACCCCTTGCCAACTTCGATTCAACTAAAATACAACTTCAACATGAAGTTGATTCAACATTCAACCCAGTTGAATATACACTTTTGTCAGACTCACTAAATGCACGAAGATATAGAGTAAAGCATAAATGGTTGCCAGGAGAGAAGTATAAGTTGCTGATAGATTCAGCTGCTTTTGTGAGCGAGTATGGTCTTCACAACAATACGTTGGAAAAAGTGTTTACTGTGAAGAAATTAGAGGAGTACGGTAACTTAATGTTTATAATTAGCGGACTACCACAAGATAAAACAGCTTATGTGGAGCTATTAGATGCACAAGATAAACCTTTTAGGAAAGTACGTGTCAAAGGCAACGAAGCTTTGTTTATGGATTTAAACCCAGGTAAACTTTATGCACGTCTTTTTATAGATGAAAACGATGATGGCAAATGGACATCAGGAAGCTATGAGCTTAAACGGATGCCAGAAATAGTTTACTACAATCCTAAGTGGTATGAAATAAGAGCCTTCACAAATCACGAAGAGTCGTGGGATTTGAACGAACGCCCTTTTGACAAACAAAAGCCACTTGAAATAACGAAAAACAAACCTGAGGAGAAAAAGAAAAAACGAAATAGAAATGAAGAAGAGAGAGCAAATAGACAAAACACACAAAATAGACAATCTCAACGTTCGTCGAGCCCTTCATTAAATACTGGTGGCGGAGCAAGAGGGGGGTCTATGCGGCCAGCAAGAAGATAGTTCTCTATCACTTTATGGAGCTATCAACTCTTCATTTCATTTTTAAGAAAGAATATAATTTAAAAAGGATATAATGAGAAAAAAGAATTTGCATATAATTGTTGCTTTATTGCTTTCTCTGGTTAGTTACTCTCTGAGTGCACAGGTAGCATTAAAGAACAATGCTTTTGAGGCAGGAGAGAAATTAACTTACGATTTATACTACAAATATGGCATACTAAATATGAAAGGTGGAGAAGCCACTTTAAACACTGATGTTGCTACTTACGATGGTAAAGATGCCTACAAGATGACACTGCATGCTTCCACGAGAGGGTTGATTGGTAATATATTTACTGTTGATGATACCCTAACTAGTTATATGGATAGAAACTTAGTGCCCCAATTATTTATAAAAGGAGCTACTGAAGGTGGAGATTATACCCGTGAGCGACATATATATACTTACAAAGATGGCAACACCTCTATAAGAACTATACGCTATAGAAATGGGGAGTTTAAATTTGATGAAAATATAACTAGCAATCGTTGCACTTACGACATGATTTCCGTATTGGCTTTTGCTCGAACATTAGACTACTCTAAGATGCAAAGAGGAGACAACACACAAGTGCAGTTTATAACAGGTAAGCGGCTGGTGAATATGTATATAAGATATATAGGGACTTCTAAGTTGAAGGTGAATAATGGAAACACCTATGAAGCAGTTGAGTTATCGCTTATGATATTAGACAAAGCCTTTGTAGATCAAGAAGAGGCAATGAGAGTTTGGATAACAAATGACGAAAACAAACTCCCATTACAGATATATACAAAACTGAAAATTGGCGAGATGCGTTCAGTTCTAAAGAGTAAATCAGGTAATAAACATCCGATGAATTAAACATAAAACAAACAGTTTATGAAAAAGCATATAGTGCATATAATAATTTTAGCAATTATGACGATGACATTCAACAACCTGTATGCTCAACAAAAAGAAGCAGCCGACATTGAAAAGTCGATTGTTCTTTTTGTAGAGTTTGAGTTTGACACTGATGACATGCCTCGTGCAATAGAGCTACTTACCGAAATGCAAAATCAGACTATTGAGAATGAACAAGGTTGTATAGCCTATGATATATTGCTGAGCGAAGAGAAGCCAAATACAATATATCTATACGAGTGTTACGAAAACAAGGCTGCTCTTGATCTTCACAACAGTGCACCATATTTTAA
>CAZUHZ010000223.1:0-3431 GCA_964620895.1 uncultured Dysgonomonadaceae bacterium
ACTGTGCCATCTCTACGAGATTCTTTTCATCTACTGCATCTTTTTTTCTACAAAGATTGCATCCCTACGGGATTGGTTTACTCATTCACTCTGTAACTGCATTAATATCAATGCAAATGGCTTGACTCCTGAGCCCTGAGCGGAGTCGAAGGGTGATTATACATAAAACAGCACCACGCATCATGGTCTATCGTGCAATCCTTTTAATCATGGTTCAGACATTCACCTATTGCAAATCCGCACGAGCCAGAGTCTAGAATTGTTTGGCAGATTTCTCACTTGCGTGTCGGAATGACAATGGAATTTGACCATTAATAATTAATTTCATCACCCCTATAACAACCATGGATCATTCTCTGGTTCTATATAGTCATGATCGTTGGTATGGATTTCTCTACCAGGGCATGCAGGTTGGGTAGGAATGTTTAGCTCGGGATGCATATTGTTTGCCCTTTTCAGATTTGCTTTAGAATCGGCTTTTGGCAAATTAAGATCTACATCGTCGATATTGATATTCATCGAATCGGCTACACCTTTACCGTAAGCAGGGTCGGCCATATAACAATGGTATATGTGACGGTGCTTGATTTGAAGCGTAGAGTCGCCCATATTTCTTGCAGTATTGTCAAAGAGCACTTGCTTTTGATTGTCAGTCATGCCTCTAAATAGCATACCAGGCTGCGTGAAGTAATCGTTGTCGTCTGCTCTATAGTCGTATTTATATACATCGCCACCTTTTTCCATTGGAGGGTTGTCGGCAGGATTGTCTTCCCAGTTGCCATAGCTATTGGGCTCGTAGTGCAATTCACTACCCAAGTTGTCGTCGGTGCGCATAGCTCCATCGCGATGAAAACTGTGTGGATGTTTTACACCCTGAGGTGCATTCACGGGTATCAAGTTATGATTTACACCTAAACGATAGCGTTGTGCATCGCCATAAGAGAAGAGGCGTCCTTGCAACATGCGGTCGGGCGAGAAGCTAATGCCTGGAACTGTATTGGATGGATTGAAAGCTGCTTGCTCTATTTGTGCAAAGTAGTTGGTGGGGTTTTCATTTAATTCAAACTCGCCAACTGGCATTAATGGGAAATCTTTTTTCAACCACATTTTGGTCAAGTCGAAAGGATTGTTCTCCATAGCATCGGCTTGCTCTTCTGTCATCACCTGTATGTACATTTTCCACTTCGGATACATCTTCTTTTCGATGGCTTCGTAGAGGTCTCTTTGGTGCGACTCTCTATCCATGCCCACTACTTTTTCTGCTTCTTGGTCTGTGAGGTTCAAGATGCCTTGCTGTGAGCGGAAATGGAATTTGACCCACACTCGCTGGTTGTCTTTATTGATCATACTGTAGGCATGCGAACTAAATCCGTGCATGTGTCGGTATGACGAAGGTATGCCTCTATCGCCCATTATGATGGTGAGCTGCAAGAGAGCTTCGGGAAGCGAGCTCCAAAAATCCCAATTGGTGTTGGGGCTACGCATATTAGTGCGAGGGTCTCTTTTGATGGCATGGTTGAGGTCGATAAACTTCATTGGGTCGCGGAAGAAAAATACGGGGGTGTTGTTTCCCACCAAATCCCAATTGCCCTCTTCGGTATAATATTTCATGGCAAATCCACGGATATCTCTTTCAGCATCCGCAGCACCCCTCTCGCCTGCCACTGTGGAGAAACGAGCCAACATTTCTGTCTGCTTGCCTACTTCTGAAAATATGGCTGCTTTTGTATATTGGGTAATGTCGTGCGTGACGGTAAATGTGCCAAAAGCACCCGAACCCTTAGCGTGCATTCGTCGCTCGGGTATTACCTCGCGGTCGAAGTGCGCCATCTTTTCTAAAAACCATGTATCTTGAAGCGATACGGGTCCTCTCACACCAGATGTCATGGTGTCTTGATTGTCTGTTACTGGAGCTCCTGCTGCTGTAGTTATTTGAGGGTGCATACCCTTAGTTTGGTTTCTACTTGGGATAGCATCGCCCAGTTTGTTTTTGTCCATGGGGTTTGTCTTTCCCATGTCGTCTTTTTTCTTTTCCATATTAAAAAAATTTATTATTACTTTTTACTTCCCCGTAAGGATACTAATTAATTCTTCTTTTTGGCTACCATCGTTTTCTACAATACCATAGCTGCCACTTTTATAGTTCCAATTGGCATATCCAATTCCTGTTTCTTCAAACAGTTGTATCATATCTTCGTACCACCGCATTTTGTCGGGCTCGGCTTCTTGGGTGGTGTTGTTTATAATTCCAAACTCGCCACAATAGAGAGGCAAGCCCAATGCTTTGGCTTTGGCAATGGGTTTAGCCCAGTGTTCCAAAATTATCTCTTTGTTGAATTGACGACCTACCCATTCTTTTGCAGGTTCTTTCATTTCTGGTGGCAGGGCTTCGAATTCGGCTTCTGTCAATATTACACCAGGATAGTGTATAGGTCCTTTGTAGTTTTTCATAGCTGTCCAACTAGCATTGTAGTGAGAAAATATAAAGGGCTCGTAGAAATGAAAGCTAAGCAGGATGTTTTTATCGCCAGGTGGCACTTCTAGCACATCGAAGGTATCTGTGCTCTGCCAACGATTGGAGCCAATAACAATGGTGCGATGGGGTTCGAGTTGGCGTATTGCTTCCACTGCATTTGCTACTAGGTTGTTCCACCATTCTGGATTGTCGGCAACGGCTTCGTTCATCAATTCGTAGGCTACCAAGCTGTTGGGATATTTATTTAAAGCTTTTGACAAATCGCGCCACAAATCGAAAAACTTCTCTTGCTCTTTCTGCACTGTCCAAAGTGGTTTTTCTTTGGCATTGAAATGATGCGAGCGCAATATGTGGAGGTCGATAATGATGCGCAAATTGTTTTCGGCACACCAATCAACGCAGTTGGTCATTAGTTGAAAGGCTTCGTCGTGTCGGTTGCCATTTTCGTCCCACATTTGCTCCTCATCGATGGGCAGGCGAACATGGTCGAAACCCATTTGAGCTATGTCTTCAATATCTTTGGCAGTAATAAACTTCTCTCGTGCTGTGCCACGTGCATTGCTTTGCGACAACCAATGAGCCAAATTTGTGCCACGCTGTACAGTAAAAGTGTCGGATGCTTCAGCAGTGTCGGATACTTTAGCCGAGCACTGAGTATAAGAGAAGCCTAACAACAACAAGAGTATCAAAAGATTAATATTTTTCATAAGGGTTCTATTTATTTATGCTTCCAACAATTATTCAAATATAGTGATAATTATTAAATAAGTGGCTATACACCTTTTAATATCTCTTGTAGGCTGTAGATGTGTGAATGATGTAACAAAAACAGATAAAGATGTAATGTTTTTATTGCAAAAAAAATGAACTTTGTATCGTTAGTTTAGTTATAGTTATAAACCCAAATTTCCCATTAGAACTATCCAGAAGAGAATTCAAAATTTGATGACTTTTC
>CAZUHZ010000224.1:0-3426 GCA_964620895.1 uncultured Dysgonomonadaceae bacterium
CACACCCCACACCTCACACCCCACACCTCATACCCCACACCCCATATCTCACACCTCACACCCCAATATGAAAAATATACACCAAATGCACTTCAATTAACTTTTTAATGGTTATATTTGTAAATAGTGTCAAGTGTTTAATTTTTAATGGTTGGTGTTATGATAAAGCTAAAAGAGATTTCTTTATCAAAGTTGCGAAATTATGAGATTCCTGCAATGATGAAGAGTGTAATTGATTCCTTAGAGATTTTTGATCTAGAAGAGTTGCACCTACAAGACATGTACAAGTTGTTGGTCTTGCAAAACGAAGCTATAGAACCCTTAAGAGCTGTTGTTGGGAAACATCTACTCACTGAAGAGTTGGCGCGTTTGCACACAGAAAGGTTGATGTATGCATCACTTATTAACGAGAATGTGAAGAGGTTCCTAAATATCAACGATAAAAAATTGAGGAGGGACGCTGTAGTTGCTAGGCGATTGACCAAAAAACACTTGACCTATTTGGGGCAGTACAAACGTGATTTGGTAGGTTACCAATTAGATACGTTCTTTTCGATTATAAACGTTGAGTATGAGAGCCCCGAAAAACGGGCTTTATATGCTTTAGGTTTGAAAAATTTTGTAGATGAACTGGATAAAGCGCATAGCGAATATGAAGCACTCAAAGTTGAAAGAGAAAATGACAAAAAGAAAAAGTCTCGAAAAGACAACCCAATATTAAGAAGAGATACTCTTTGGTTGTTGCGCGCCTTTTTTGATAAAGTGGGTGCTAATCAGAGGATGTATAAAGATGTTGATTACTCACCACTTATCGTCAGACTGAATATTTACTTGACTGCCAAGTCAAAAACTATTAAAACACGCATCACCATCAACAAGAAGAAAAAAGCTCAAAAGTTAGCTGAAGCCGCTAAATTGGAAGCTGATAAAAACAAGGATGCTCCATCGAAAGCAACAGTTAAACACACTACAAAAGCTAAGTCAAAACCGAAGAGTGTCTCTTCAAATCAGAAGATGAGCAAGGAAAAAGTTGCGCCAAAGCAAGCCTCTTCTGCGAGTGGCACAAAGAATAAACCAATTGATGCGAAGCGATTGAAAAGGATTTTGAAGCAGCCCAACAAGATGGGTGGTAAGGGTAACTCATCGTAAAGTAGTTGTGTCTAATTTATTTGAGGCGAGTTGGATGTTAGAGCAATAAAAGAGTGTGCTACAACCAAGAATCACACTTGGAGGTTGTTCAAAAACAACTTTACGCTTTAAACTTGTTCTTCGATTCAAACAGTCAATTTGTTTCATTATAAACCCTGAGCTATAAAACTTCAATTTAAAATAGTGTCTTTTTTATTGGAGAATAGTGTAAGAAAAAGTTACTTTTGTACTGATGAGTCCACTCTTAAATGTCCATCTCATCTGTTTTCGCGCCAAATCTGCTACGAGGCGACTTTGGCGGTTGGATGTTTTTCGGAGGCAGACACATTGATTATTTCAAAACTTTAGCAGAGGAAAGGTGAAAGCTATTTATTTATTAATTTTACAAGAGATATTTTATGAGCAATTATTTTAAAAAATACCCCAACGAGGAGGGCTTTTACGAAAGCTATGGTGGTGCATTTGTTCCGCCAGCATTAGAGGTGGAAATGAAAAAGATAGCCGATGCATATCATACCATAAGCAAATCTCACAACTTCATTCAAGAGCTGCGTAGTATTCGCAAACATTACCAAGGACGTCCAACTCCTGTGTATTATTGTGCCCGTTTGTCAGAAAAATACGGAGGACGTATTTATTTAAAGCGCGAAGATTTGAACCACACAGGGGCTCACAAGCTTAATCACTGTATGGGCGAGGCGTTGCTTGCGAAGCATTTGGGCAAGAAAAAGATTATTGCAGAAACTGGTGCTGGACAACATGGGGTGGCTTTGGCTACTGCTGCTGCTTACTTTGGTTTGGAGTGCGAGATACACATGGGCGAAGTGGATATTAAGAAACAGTATCCAAATGTTGTGCGCATGAAGATATTAGGTGCAACGATTGTTCCTGTTACGCATGGTCTGAAAACATTGAAAGAAGCCGTTGACTCTGCATTTGAGGCATACCTTAAAGACCCTGACACTACAATGTATTGTATTGGTTCGGTGGTGGGTCCTCATCCGTTTCCGATGATGGTGCGCGATTTTCAGCGCATTGTTGGTATTGAGGCACGCGAGCAGTTTTTGGATATGACGGGCGAATTGCCTGATAACGTGGTTGCTTGTGTGGGTGGAGGTAGTAATGCTATGGGAATATTCACAGCATTTCTGGGTGACGAAGAGTGCCATTTATATGGTATTGAACCAGGGGGGCGTTCTTTAAATTTGGGCGACCATGCTGCAACCATGAAGTTTGGGACTGTGGGCGTGATACATGGTTTTAAGTGCTATACCTTGCAAGACGAAAAGGGGGAGCCTTCAGCAGTTTATTCTGTAGCAAGTGGGCTCGATTATCCTGGCGTTGGACCCGAGCATAGTATGCTGAGAGATATGAAGTCGGTTAAATACGACATTATTAATGACGAAGAAACTATTGACGCTTTTTACGAATTAAGTCGATTAGAGGGAATTATTCCTGCACTCGAAAGTGCTCATGCTGTGGCTTATGGGTTGAAGTTGGCTAAGGAGCAACCTCACAAATCTATCTTGGTCAATCTAAGTGGTAGGGGCGATAAGGATATCGATTTTGTTGTAGAGAATTACGGGTTGCCGGAGTAGTAGATAGAAAGAGATAGAGAAATAGTAATATCAGTAGAGAAAATTCATGAATTTTCTCTACATGAGTTTTCCTCACCTTAATTCTCTATCCATCTCATTTAGCTTGTCAAAATATTGTTGTTTCTCCACATCACTCAAGAAAGAGGCGGTGAATGAGTTCTTCGCCAAAAGAAGAATGTCATCTTTTGTAAGATTGAGGGCACGTGCTACTTCAAGGTAGTTTTGATTGACATATCCACCAAAATAAGATGGGTCGTCGGAGTTGATGGTCACCATCAAGTTTTTGTCCATCATCCTTTTGATAGGGTGATCTTTCATATCAGACACTACTCTCAACTTGAGATTTGAGAGAGGACACACAGTTAGCGGGATTTGTCTTTTCACTAATTCTGCAACTAACTTGCTGTCGTCTATCGATTTCACGCCATGGTCGATGCGCATCACATTCAGCAAATCTATTGCCTCCCACACATATTGGGCAGGGCCCTCCTCGCCAGCATGAGCAACGGTTAGGAAGCCTTCTTTTTGTGCACGTTCAAATACGTTTGTAAATTTATTGGGTGGGTTGCCCAGTTCTGATGAGTCGAGCCCTACACCAATAATCTTGTCTTTGTAGTCAAGTGCATGGTCTAATGTCTCTTGAGCCGATTTCTCATCGAGATGACGCAAGAAGCACATT
>CAZUHZ010000225.1:0-3409 GCA_964620895.1 uncultured Dysgonomonadaceae bacterium
AATTTAGAGTTGAGATTACATCAACATTTAAATGGTGAAGGTGCTGTATATACTAGAACACGATTGCCTGTTGAATTAATATATTTCGAACAGTTTTCTCGCATAGATGATGCTTTTTTTAGAGAAAAGCAAGTTCAAGGATGGAGTAGGAAAAAGAAGGAAGCGTTGATAAGTGACATGTCGGATGATTTGCATGAACTGGCAAAATGTATGAATGAGACAACTCATGTTGGTTACGACAAATATAGATGTTGATTCTGGTGGTTTCGGCTCCGCTCAACCACCAGAAGAGTAGTGGTCAAGGTGGTTTTGGCTCCGCTCAACCACCGGGAAGTCCTACGACGTATCACTACAAATTATTGTTGCCGACTAATTTCGCCCTCATACCTACAAATCTCCCCTTCTTTTGTTATGCCTTCCAAAACAACCGAGTAATTGTTGCTTGGATCGGCAGTATAAAACTCCACATCTATCACTCCCAAACTATCGGGGGATAAGTGTGGGTCCCAATATATTGTAGTACGAAGATCGGGTGTCTCATCATCTTTTATACTTTGCACTTCGTATTTTGGAACATAAAACTGTTCGGGTCTCTGACATCCAAGTGGCGTTACTGTAGCCATACTAATTGGTGTTCTTGCAAAATTAATCTCGCCCGATTTCGTGTTTATAGCAATAACACCATTTGCACCACGTGTGCCATAAAATGAAGCTGTAGCTCCTTTAAGCACTTGTATGTTATCGACATCTTCGGTAGTAATATGCTCTATTTCAGAAAAATCATGTCTTGGTACTCCATCTACAATAAGCAGTGGCGGTCCAGGATTGTTTCTAATAGTTACATCAGTGCCATTGACCATAACTCCTGGGAGCGTTCTTAATATATTTAACATGCTCATGTTTCGCATCCTATCTAATCTCTCTGAAGTGACGATGTCAGCCATAATCCCCAAAGAAGGTCCTTTTATTTCGGGTTCTTTTTTTCGTGCTTTTACCGTAAATTCATCTAAATAGATATGCCTTATACCGCCACTACTTAGAAACTTTAATCTGCTTTGATCGAAATAGTCATCTTGAGCAGCTTGTTGCTCGTTGTTTTTTGTTAAGAAATGAGTGTTGAGCTTCGGAAAGGTTTCAATATCGGGTTTTATCTCAATATCAAGAAGTCCTTTTTTCTTTTGAGCTCTTAATACAAAGGTTGTACTATCTTGAAATCCTATTCCATCAAAAACATACCTGCCAAGGCTATCTGTTTTTGTGTTTATCAACGAGCCGTTGACAAGACCATATACATCACGATTTTTTACGGGTCTTCCAAATATATTGACTACACTACCAGTGAGCGTTTGTCCTACTTCTAAGAGATAATCTCCTTGCTCTTGTTGCCCTTTCAAAAGGTCTGAAGTGTTGTATCTGGTCCATCCTTGTGTCATCATCAATAAGTCTAGCTTCTCATGGTTTGAAGTAGAATCGCTTGTAAAATAGCTTGTTGGCTTTTCGATATATCCTTTTATGTCGGATGATAATAACAGGTGGCAAATAATGTTATCGTTGATGGTGTCTTGCTTCACAAAATGGTTGTCTGTAACACTTAGTGAGTAAAAGCCCTCAGGGTTTTTGTTGAGTTTGGATTGAACAGTAAAAGTTAAATTTACTAATTCTCGCTTGCTATAAACCTCTTGGTTGTGCTGCATGGTTATTTCGGGAAGCGATGATGGACTTTTGAAAAACAAGCGTTCACAATATACATTTCCAAGTGAATCGATAACCGAAAATGTGTTTATTCCTGCACCAAGATTTGACCCTGATAATTGTCCTGTTGAACCAACTATGGGTGCTACAACAAATGGTATGCCATTAGAGTGAACCAGCAAATAGAGCTGAGTTGACTTGTTGAGCAGGTGATTGATGAGATTGCTATAAATTTTGCCACGATGGAAGTTTAGCTGTAGCGAAACTCCTTCATTTTCAGCTTCAGGCAATTGAAACCGCTTTTCTATCCCATCACTAGATTTTAGAATTGCATAGTAACTTTCGCCTAAAGTTGGGCTAAGTAGCAACTTTCCCATACCGTTGAATTGGCTTTCGATGTTTAAAAGCTCTTTGCCATTTTCAGTATATAATTTCCCAGATATTTCTCTTGACATTCCATCTGCCCCAATTGCTTTAAATGCAACAGATTGAAGTTGCGCATTATTTAGAAGTACCCCACTTTCAGGAAAAAACTGAACATCAAAATCATTTGAAAAATCGGGGAGAAAGAGTTTGGTTTCAAATGTATAAACCTCCATGTCTAACGAAAGGTCTAATGCCTTTGGCATATAATTGGCAGTGTCAATAGGGAGGTCGAAAGAGACATAGCCTTGTGAGTTAGTGGTGAGCGACATTTTTCTTCTTCTCGATCCCGACCATTGCCCAGCAATCTCTACTTCTTTATCTGAAACAGGAATCAAGTGTTCATCAACAAATTGGATCTTCACCTCTGCATGTCCGTCTTTCAACTCTCCATAAGTTGTTTTAAAACTTATTGGTTCTTCAATGCGATTGCCGATATGAATTTTTTTGTTGAAAAAGAAGTCCGATGAGTTGTTGCGCATCCATTGCGAATAGGCTATCAGGTTGTAATCTCCCGCAGGGATAGTTTGATCCAATTTTATGTGACCTGCAAATCCAGTGGAGCCTCTTTGAATTTTAACTCTAGACACAACGGTGTCTTCACGGTCAATTAATTCAACATAAATAAAATTACTATATGATTCGGGCTTTTGTGTGGCGGCATTGACTAGGTAGCCTTTAAACCAAATATTCTCGCCTGCACTGTAGTAGGGCTTGTCTGTTTGCAGGTAAATTTTCTCTTCACGGAAATTGTCAAGGTACGAGTAGAATCGTGAGTAAACCTCACTGCCAAAGTCGGGTGGGGACTCTTTGCTTGAAAATGAGAATAATGTTGTAAGTGTTAAAAGCAACACGGCGAAACTCACAAGTTTATTTATCACTTTCATAGTAGGGGTTACTTTTTTGTTGAGTTGAGGTTTCTAAAAGCATGTAGAAAGAGTTGGAACACCATTCTTTTTGTTGTTTGCCTATAAAATCGTTGCAGTATCTGTGAATATTCTTATCACACAGCTAAGATATATAATATTCAGTAATATCTTATTTTTTCAATTATCCATTTGCCTAAAGCTGATTTTCAATTTTAAAAACCTTGTCTTTGACCTTTCTTATCGAAGAGTCAAAACAGTGGATTCCTTGCAGACATTAATTACAACAAATATAGCCAATTCAGTTATCTTTAACTATTAAAAACATAAGAAAAGAGCCGCTTTTTAAAGTAGCATTGTACTATTTATGAGAATGGGTTTTAATCTTTGGGCGAGAGTAGGATATAGTATTGCGTAGCTTTGGTTGT
>CAZUHZ010000226.1:0-3400 GCA_964620895.1 uncultured Dysgonomonadaceae bacterium
TTTCCACCCCAAAAACAAGTTTTAAAAAACATCTATTTATCATTCTTTTATGGTGCAAAAATTGGCATTATAGGTTTAAATGGATCGGGTAAATCAACCCTCTTGAAAATGATAGCAGGTATTGAAAAAGAATATGAAGGAGAAATTGTTTCCGACAAATCTTTCACGGTGGGCTATCTAGAACAAGACCCTAAACTTGACGAGGAGAAAACAGTAATTGATATTGTGCGTGAAGGTGTGCAACCCATCATGGACTTGTTGCAAGAATATGAAGATATCAATTTAAAGTTTGGTTTGCCTGAATATTATGAAGATTCCGATAAAATGGATAAGCTGTTTGAACGACAAGCTAAATTGCAAGACAAATTAGATGCTTCGGATGCATGGACAATTGACAATAGATTGGAAAGAGCAATGGATGCATTGCGTTGTCCGCCCGAAGATGAGCCCATTCGTCATCTATCGGGAGGTGAATTACGCCGAGTTGCTCTTTGTAGATTACTTCTGCAAGAACCCGATGTGCTATTGCTAGATGAGCCTACCAACCATTTAGATGCTGAGTCTATTGACTGGTTAGAACAACACTTAGATCAGTACAAAGGAACAGTTATTTGTATTACTCACGATAGGTACTTCTTGGATCATGTGGCTGGTTGGATTCTAGAGCTCGACCGTGGTGAGGGAATTCCATTTGAAGGAAATTACACATCGTGGTTGGAGCAAAAAACCAAACGCATGCAGATGGAAGAGAAAACTGCGAGTAAGCGTCGCAAAACATTGGAGCGAGAGTTAGATTGGATTCGCATGGCTCCCAAAGCGCGTCAAGCTAAAGGTAGAGCTCGTTTGAACTCATACGAACAACTCTTAAATCAAGATCAGAAAGAGGTAGAAGAAAAGTTGGAGATATTTATTCCCAATGGTCCTCGCTTGGGCAACAAAGTGATTGAGGCACACGGAGTAGCTAAAGCTTATGGCGACAAATTATTGTTTGACGACCTTAACTTCACGCTTCCGCCAAATGGTATTGTAGGGATAATTGGACCAAATGGTGCAGGTAAAACTACACTGTTCCGATTGATTGAAGGTATCGAAACTCCTGACAAAGGGACGTTTGAAGTAGGAGAGACTGTTGTTACTGCTTATGTTGACCAAGCACACAGCTCTATCGACCCAAATAAAACAGTATATCAAGTTATATCTCAAGACTCTGAATTTGTAAATGTAGGTGGACGAGAAATTAATGCTCGTGCATACTTAAGCCGTTTTAACTTTTCGGGGGGCGATCAAGAAAAATTGTGTGGAGTGCTTTCGGGTGGTGAGCGTAATCGTTTACACCTTGCCATGGCATTGAAAGCCGAAGGCAACGTATTGCTGCTGGATGAGCCTACCAATGATATAGATGTGAATACATTGCGTGCATTGGAAGAGGGACTGGAGAGTTTTGCTGGTTGTGCAGTAGTTATATCGCACGATAGATGGTTCTTAGATAGAATCTGTACACACATTTTGGCATTCGAAGGCAACTCAGAAGTGTTCTACTTCGAAGGTTCGTATAGCGAATATGAAGAGAACAAAAAGATGAGAATGGGTAATGTAGAGCCTAAGAGGGTGAGATATCGTAAACTGTAAGAAGTTCGGTGTTAGACAGTTTTTTTGAAAATAAAAAGCTAAATGACATGGTTTGAATAAATAATCTGAATATAATCATTTAGCATATATGAAAAGGCTATCACTCATATTATTAATACTTAGTTCCTGTTTGGGCTTGACTGCTCAAACAGGAGCTTTTGTTAATGGTGTAGTGCTTGATGCTGTTAATGGCACACCTCTACCTTATGTAGCCGTCTTTTTCGAGGGCACATCGCAAGGCGATTTAACAAACAGTGGTGGTGAGTTCACAATAGCTACTTCAGACGATGTTGTACGCAGAAAGCTACTGAAGGCAATGTTTACTGGATATCACACCCAAGAGATAAAGTTAGATGCTGATAGCTTGCACGCATTGAAGATATATTTAATGCCTGTGGCATACAAAGATGAGATACCTATTTTACAGACAATGCGTATATTGGGTGATGAGGGGCGCAATCCCTTACCTTTTTATTTATATGAAATAACCAATATCGTAATCAACGATAACTTCCCGCTGGGCAACCCCAAAACAAATAAATTCGACCTATATAGAATACAAGAGATACCCGCTTACAATCACTTAGAAGGTGTGCGCTTAAGGCTATCCATGGCAACTAATGCGCGCTTGCATCCACACTTGTTTGCTAAGGGATATGTTGGCTACGGCTTTAAAGATACCAAACCAAAATATAGGGGCGAATTGGCATGGTCGTTTGACAAGAAAGCCTATCACGACGATGAGTTTCCACGCAACAGCATTCGACTGATACATGAATATGATATTTTTTCCCCAGGAGAAAAGCATCCACGATTGCCAAACAATCGGTTGTTGTACTCCTACAGTCGTTCGCGTGGAGCAATGACTTATCGTAAATTCACAGAGTTGAACTACGAGAAAGAGACACTATATGGATTGTCTTATCAGTTATGGGGTAGGGTATCGGAGATTCAATCGGCTTCCGAATTGACTTATGCTGCTGTTGATAGCGATAAATATCCAGAACCAATGTCAATGTTGAAATCGAAAAATGTTGGTTTATCACTTTGTTACTATCCAAATGAAGCATACCTACAAAATAAACGCAATCGAACACATTTCTCTCTTACACAACCTCTGTTTATGTTATCGCATACAGTTGGGCAGAACTCTATCTTTGGTGGTAATGAATTGTATCACAAAACAGAGCTTTCTTTTCAAAAACGATTTGAGTTAGGTAACCATGGTTTTTTAGATATAGTTGCTGACTACCACAAGGTGTGGACAAAAGCCCCCTTCCCAAAGTTGCTTTATCCAAATGCCAATAGAGGATTTGTTGTTGACAACAAGGCTTTCTATTTGGCTAGAGCAATGGAGTTTATCAATGATGAGCAATATAGTATTAGAGCAACTTATATAGCAGATAATTTACTGTTTGCTCGTGTCCCGATATTAAAAGCGTTGGGTTTTAGAGAGCTTTTTATGCTTCGTGGATTTCACGGCAATTTGAGCAATAAGAATATTCCTAGTAAAGAGAACGGCTTGTTTGTACTACCTAAACAAACTATCACAATGGGCAATGCGCCTTATGTTGAGGCTGTTGTAGGCATAACCAATATATTAGGATTGCTACGTGTGGAGTACGTTCAACGATTGACTTACCTCAATCATCCAGGGATTATTAAGTATGGGGTTAGATTCGACGTTACTTTTTAAGAAGAAAAAGACACAAAATGTCTAACTTTGCATCGATGTTGCTTTCGCCAACAATGGCGCTGACATAATTCAGCC
>CAZUHZ010000227.1:0-3389 GCA_964620895.1 uncultured Dysgonomonadaceae bacterium
TTATAATTATACCCTTTATACTATATAGATGAAAATAATGATAAAAGGTTGCATGTAGGTTGAAATTACAATGTAGTTTTTTAGGGAGTATCAGATAATTGGTGATTAGTGAGACTATATGTTTTTCAAAAAAAACGGTAGGTAATCTAATTATCAGACGTTATAAAACATACAAAGCAAAAGTTATGAGTCTGCACCGAAAAGTGAACTCTGATATTTTTTGCCTCTAAATCTCCTAAAGGGTACTTATGCTGAGCACTGACAAATAGGCTTTTTCCAATAGGAATTGAGAGTGGAAAAGACTAATTATTAGCCAAATAAGTATTTTCAGAGTGAACTCAACTATATATTATTATAAGGAATAGTTTTTGACTCAGCTACCTCTATTAATTTTGCTTTCAACACTTTCAAGTCATGATACCTTAGTAGTTCTAAATCTACACTCAGTTCTTGTTCTGCAACTAAAAGTGTTATATAACTAAGACCTATACCAATATGCGAAACCTCGTTCCAATAGAGTGTAGTGCTAAGTCTTTGCATAGGAAAGTTAAGCTCAAACTCATCATTGTCCATCCTTACTAGCGGTTTTGGCTGAGATATAGTAGATGACAAAAGTAAAGAAAGTGCAATTACAAAACCAACTACACCTACAAAGAAAAGTGCATTATATTGTGAATTCATCAACTGAAGTACGACCATCACTATAGAGATTACCATCAAATAAACGGACGCTATTAATGCTTGCAATTTAAGCCGTTTTGAAATTGCATACCTAATTACCAATTCACTCATAATCTTATATTTTTAGCGGGTTATATGTACTATACAAAGATAAAAAAATAATTTATCTTTGAATGATAAATTGAATAGTGTTTGCAAATATAAGAGGACTTTTCTGTTAAAGTGACAAATTACTATGCCAAAATAGTAATATCATAGAAAAAATGCTTTAATTTGTATATGGTATAGTTAAGATCTCTTTTCCAAGCTGTTTTTGACTAAACAATGGAGAAAATGGAGATAACATGGATTTTGTAATCGTAAATAAATACGACTTACAACTAAAAACAGGAATGATCTAATGAATGCGAATGACAATTTTGAGAAAAAAGATTTAATCAACTCAAACGAAACATCTTCTTCTGATGCCACGGCAAACAATGCTGAAGAGCTAAACAAAGAAGTTAACAAAGAAACTAAAAAGGAGCAAGAAGACACTCTTGAATCTAAGGAAACATCAACCGCTGAAGTAGTTGCCACAAAAGATGCAGAAGCAAAAACTGAAGAGAAGCCAGAGGCTAAAACTGAAGGCGAAACTACAGAAGAAAAGCCAGCAGAAGAAACTATTGCTAAATCGGAAGATGAAAAGCCAGTAGAAGAGACTGTTGTTAAGGCGGAAGACGAATCAGCACCTGAAACTAAAGCTGAAGAGGTGGTAAAAACCGAAGAAACTCCTACAGATTCTGAAAAAAAAGAAGAACCGAAAGTTGAGAAGAAAAAAGCCAAGCCTAGACTCCCTTTAACATTTGAGGAGATTGTGGATAAGCTTCGCAAATTGGCTGAGAAAGATATATTTTCACGCAAAGAGTTAGACATAACACAGGGTCTCTTTTTCAGCGAAATACGCAAAGAAGCAGAAGCACAAAAGCAGCAGTTTTTGGAAGATGGTGGCAAAGATGAAGATTTTGTAATTAAAGAGTCTGATCTGCACACCGAAGGGAAAAACCTTTTGCAAACATTAGCCGAAAAGAGGAAAAAGATTGCTGCAGCAGAAGAGAAACAAAAAGAGACAAACTACGAACGCAAACTTGCCATTATTGAAGAGGTGAAAGCCCTTACTGAAAGTCAAGAAGACTTCAACAAAAAATTTCAAGACTTCAAAACGCTTCAAAATGAGTGGAGGAACATTAGACTGGTTCCGCATGGGAAAGAACATGCTCTATGGAACTCTTATCAAGAACAAGTCGAAAACTTTTACGACATTGTACACATTCACAATGAATATAGAGACTACGACTTTAAGAAAAACCTTGAGAGCAAAATAAATTTGTGCGAAGCAGCAGAAAAGCTGATTGAAGAGAATGATGTTGTGTCTGCATTTCATCAATTGCAAAAACTACACAACGACTGGCGAGATATAGGTCCAGTTGCTAGAAAAGACAGAGAGTTAATCTGGCAAAGATTTAAAGAAGCTTCAGCCGAAATTAATAGAAGATATCAAGTTAGAATAGAAACGTTAAAAGAACAAGAAAACGAAAACTACGAGAAGAAAGTTGCAATATGCGAGACACTAGAAGCAATAGATGTTGAATCGCTTAAAAATACAAGAGACTGGGAATCTAAAACGCGCGAAGTACTCAACTTGCAGAAAGATTGGAGAGAAATTGGCTATGCTCCAAGAAAAGTAAATGCAAAGATTTTTAGGCGTTACCGCGCTGCTTGCGACTTGTTCTTTAAGAGCAAGAACGTCTTCTATGAATCGATACGTGGTGAGCTGGAAGAAAACTTGAAAAAGAAAATCGAGCTGTGCGAACGTGCCGAAGAGATGAAGGATAGCCAAGATTGGAAAAGAACCACATCAGACATGATTGCCATACAGCACGAATGGAAGGAAATTGGCATGGTGCCACGCAAACACTCTTCACGTGTATGGAAACGCTTTATTAGTGCATGTGATTACTTCTTTGATCAGAAGAAATTGCACACAAAATCTATTAGAGAAGAGGAGACTGCTAACTTGAAATTGAAAACAGAAGTTACAGAAAAACTAAAAAATATTGACCCCAATCTCCCTACAAAAGAAGCTGTTGAAAAAATCAAAGAGTTGATGGACGAGTGGCACGCAATTGGGTTTGTTCCATTTAAGGATAAAGACGCTGCTTACAAAGAGTTTACAAAGGCTGCCGATGCACAATTCTCACGATTAAATATCGATAAATCTGAACGAAAATTGGAGTCATTCAAGTCTAACATCTCAGAAATGACTAAATCTGATCGTTCACGTGGACAAGTTTACCACGAACGTGATAAACTAATGCGTCAGTTTGAGAGAATGAAATCGGAGCTTCAAACTTATGAAAACAATATTGGTTTCTTAACAGCTTCATCTAAAAAAGGAAGTACACTTTTAGATGATATGAACAGCAAAATTGATAACATTAAAGCTGAACTGGAGTTGATTGTCAAAAAGATTGAGGCTATTGATGAGAACATTGAAAATTAGACTCAAGTAACTATTTATAATAAGCTACAAAAATAAAGAGAAAAGCCTGACTCATTGAGTTGGGTTTTCTTTTTTACAAACACTTTCACTCAAGTGGACTTTTCTTGGATCACATGCAAAAGTATGTGCTTACTTTTGCATTTTATTGTCTTCTTTGACGCCACCA
>CAZUHZ010000228.1:0-3384 GCA_964620895.1 uncultured Dysgonomonadaceae bacterium
TTGGATGTGTTGCAAAACTATGTTACCTACGAGTTGTATTACAAGTTGACCAAAGCCATTGAAGATGACCCCAACTTAAACAGGAAAAAGGCATCGAAAGCTATTGGTAAATATGTATCGTTGCATCCACACAACTTGGCGCAGAAGACAGAGATTGTGGTAGAACACTTTCGGAACATAGTAGCCAAAAAAATTGGAGGCAAGGCTAAAGCTATGCTTATATGTGGGTCGAGGCTACATGCCAAACGATACTTTGAAGAGGTAAACAAATATATAGAACACAAGGGGTATCAAAAAGATATGAAGATACTGGTTGCATTCTCTGGCAGTGTTGTTGATGACAATGCTCCCGATGGTGTGACGGAACCTAATTTGACTGGTTTTAGCGAACGTGAGTTGCCTAATGTGTTTGACAAGGATAAATATAAGCTGCTGATTGTGGCAGACAAATACCAAACAGGTTTCGACCAACCGCTGTTGCACACGATGTATGTAGATAAAAAACTATCGGGGGTGAGGGCTGTACAAACTTTGTCGCGACTCAACAGGATGCATCCTGGCAAGGAAGATACGTTTGTGTTGGACTTTGCCAATGATAGAGAGACTATTTTGAACTCTTTTCAGCCTTTCTATGAGGTGACCACCGTAAAAGATGAGACCGATGTAAATCACCTCTATGACTTAAAGCAACGGTTGGACGATTTTCGGGTATATTGGACGCAAGAGGTTGAAGCATTTGCCAATGTCTATTTCAACCCTGCTACAAAAACAAACACAGTGAGTGAGCAAAAACATCTCTATTCATTTACCGACCCTGCTGTTGACAGGTTTAGGCAGATAGAGGAGCAGGAAAAACAAGATGAATTTAAGAAAGGGTTGCGCACATGGACTAATTTGTACTCTTTTCTTGCACAAATAATGCCCTTTATCGATGCTGAGTTGGAGAAGTTTTATGCGTATGCCAAACTATTGCAAACACGCTTACCTCGACGTGAGCTATCAGAATCGTTGCATTTGGATGATGAGATAGCACTGGAGTACTATCGCCTAGAGAAGATAAAGGAAGGCACAATAGAGCTTGAAAAGGGGGAGAAAGGAGAGTTGAGTGGCACTGGCGAAGCTGGACTAAAGCGAGAGAAGGAGGAGAAAGCGCGCCTGTCTGAAATAATCACTGTGTTGAATGATAGGTTCGGAACTGAGTTTGAGCAGGCTGATAAGCTATTTTTTGAACAGATTGAAGTGGGCTTGATGGAAGATGAAACGTTGCAAGCGCAAGCGCAAGTCAATAAAATGGACACGTTTAAGTATGCATTCAATGATAAATTTATAGAGAAATTGGTGGAGAGAATGGATCAGAACCAAGAGATAGCTGAGAAGATATTGGATGATGAGCTGTTTGGTGGGCTTGTAATAGAGTTGATGATGAAGCGGGTGTATGAGAGGATGAATGCAGGGTGAAATGATAATATCTAAACAATTTACTGTATCTTTGTATATAAAATAGGAGGTTTATTTCTTGAAAATAGAACATAACATATCGCGCATAAAGTATCTAATGAAACTCTATCGACTGAGTATGGAGGAGTTTTTGATTAGGATAAGCGAGGGGTTGAAAAATCCTTTGACAGAGCAAGATGTGTTTGGTAGTGAGATAAAATTTGCCCACCTTAAGAGGGTTGACAGGGTGTTTGATAAGGGTGTGGAATTTTATTTAAACCCTAGACCAATAATTGAGAATAGAGAGGCAAGTATATTTTTTAGAAAAGATAGTTTTAATACGGATTTAAATATTGGTGCCAAGAAGATAGTTGCTAAGTTTGAAGACCTTAAAATATCTATCAGTGCGATATCAAAACTGGCAGATGTGAAACTGAAAAGGGTGCTTCCTATATATAGCTTGAATGACAATCCGAAAGATGTTGCAACAGAGGTTAGAGGAAAACTCTATCCAGATGAGGTTAATCCTTTTCTGAGGGATTTCCTGAAGCAGTTGATTGCAAGGTTTGCGGAGTGTAATATTTTTGTTTTTGAGTTTGTGGAAACTTGGAACAAAAAAGAGACTGCAAATATTAATGGTTTCTATTTAAAGCCCAATGTAATTGTATTGAAGAGACAGCAAAGGGCTTTTAGACGAGAGATATTTACGCTTATTCACGAACTAGGGCATTACTTGCTTAATGAGGAGGAGATAGAGAAGGTGGAGATGACTTCTATGTTGAAATCGGATATATCGAGAATAGAGGATTGGTGTAATACGTTTGCTTATTATTTTTTAATTGCCGAATATCGTGATATGATAGAAAATATTGATGAGGCTGATGCATCGAATGATTATCATTTTGAGTTGGTTGAAAAGATTTCGGAAGAGACGCATTTAAGCACTTTGGCTCTTTTTACCAGACTGCTATATACTAGAAAAATATCCAGAAGAGATTACCAAAATGTAAAAAACGATTTAAATAATCGATATCAGGAAAGACTTGAAAAGGAGAAACAGCAGAGGGAGTTGGATAAAATGGCAGGAGTAAAAAGAGGAGGAGCTGCTCCAAAACCAATCAACTCGCCCTTATATGTAAATACATTGCAGTCAGCATTGTATAGTGGCGTTATCAATGAGTATGATTTTTGTAAAAGCCTTAATATTAAACCAGAAAAAATAGAGCAATATCTTTAATGGAGTATATAATTGATACAAGTACTTGGGTTTCGCTAATTCGATATTACAAACCGTTTGATTCAGGTTCTGTTATTTATGATTTCTTTAAAAGAAAAATTGAAAATAATGAGTTTGTAGTGTTAGATGAAGTGTCGAAAGAGTGTGGTTACCTTTCAGGTGGTCTTGTTGTGAAAGAGTTGGACTATATGAATGATAAAAACTTTATCAAAAAAACATCAAGTATTCTACCTACAAAGAAGTTTTACAATCTATTAGAAAACCAATTCTGCAATGTTTTTGAAAAAAGGCAGCTTAAAGATTATGAGATTGAGAATCAAACTGAAAGTTTTATTAAATCGGCTGATGCTAAAATCATAATAACTGCCATTGCAAAAAAGAATGAAGGTCAAAAAGTTGTTGTAGTTACAGAGGAGACAGTGGTAAGTAATGATAAAAAACTATTCAAAAAGATTCCTGCAATGTGTTCGGCATTAGAAATTGAGTGTCTGAGACTTCCAGGGTTGATTAAAAGATTTGATAAAGAGATATCGGTAACTGTAAAAACAAGAGTTGCCAAACAGATGTCTGAACAATAAATTGGTATGATTGAATGCCTTGCTAGTGCTGATTTGCCACATTTCGACTCCGCTCAATGACCCCATTTTAATACCTGTTGAGAGCTATCGATAATCCCGTAAGGGATGACATTATTATAGTAATGCAGCATC
>CAZUHZ010000229.1:0-3383 GCA_964620895.1 uncultured Dysgonomonadaceae bacterium
ATTAGATTTGTAGTTCAAATTATATATTACTATGGACAATTATATTGTTTCGGCACGGAAGTACCGTCCTGCTACTTTTAAATCGGTTATTGGTCAGAATGCACTAACAACAACGTTGAAAAATGCTATCTCTAACAACAAGCTAGCCCATGCCTACCTGTTTTGTGGACCTAGAGGGGTGGGGAAGACAACTTGTGCGCGCATTTTTGCAAAAACAATCAATTGTTTCAACCTGACTTCAGAAAACGAAGCTTGTAACGCGTGCGAATCTTGTGTAGCATTCAATGAGAGCAGATCGTACAATATTCATGAAATGGATGCTGCGTCGAACAACTCTGTTGAGGATATACGCGATTTGATAGACCAAGTGCGCATTCCACCTCAAATTGGTAAATACAAAGTATATATCATTGATGAGGTTCACATGTTATCGACTCAAGCATTCAACTCTTTTTTGAAAACGCTAGAAGAGCCACCAAAGCATGCTATCTTTATTTTGGCAACAACCGAGAAGCATAAGATAATTCCTACAATCTTGTCGCGCTGCCAGGTATATGATTTTAATAGAATAAATCTGACCGATATTGTTGATTATCTAACCTACGTTGCCAAACAAGAAAATATAACAGTAGAGGAAGAGGCTTTAAACATTATTGCCCAAAAGGCCGATGGAGGAATGCGTGATGCATTGTCAATATTTGATCAAACAGCGAGTTATACTGCTGGCAATGTAACATATCAAGCAGTTATAGAGAATTTGAATGTGTTGGACTATGAGTACTACTTCAAACTAACCGATGCAATACTACAAGGTAGTGTGGTGGATAGTTTGCTCATTATTAACGAAATCCTTAATTATGGGTTTGAGGGGCAACACATCATTTCAGGTATGGCTTCGCACTTTCGTAATTTGATGATTAGCAAAGACCCTCGCTCGGCAATGCTGTTTGAGGTAGGATCTACCATAAAAAAACGCTATATTGATAGTGCAAAGCAATGTTCAACCGAACTATTATACAAAGGCATCGAAATTGCCAACGAATGCGACCTTAACTACCGTGTGAGTAAAAACAAACGACTGTTGCTCGAATTAGCTTTCATTCGTATGTGCCAACTATCAACTAAGACAAGCGAGGAGAGCAAAAAGGCTGAACCTATCAAGCAAATAGATGCATCTCAAACTTCCAGAACGCATGTTTCTGAAAAGCCTAAAGCGGTTGTAGCACCTATAAAACAAGTTGAGACCAACTCCCTTGAAGCTAAGAAGCCTGAGCCTCAAAAAGAGCCCGCAAAGCAAACGTTAAAGCCAGAGCAAGAAGATAGCCGATTAACAGAACGTGACCCTCACTATGTGCCTCAAGAGAAAAAAGAGCAGCAAACAGAAAAAACCCCTAAACAGGATCTGAAAGAGCCTGCAAAAATGCCTCCAGCTTCTGGTCATAGACCTCGAACATTTTCCATTGCCAATCACGGTGTGTCTATCACTCCTATAGAAGAGGATGTGGATGATAATGAAGCCGACAAGCAAAGCAACAATAATAACAATAGGAAGAACACTTTTACGGAAGAGGCTCTGCAGGATGCTTGGAAAAGCTACACAGAAAGTCTAACCGAAGAGAAGTTGCTTATAAATACCATGTCACTTTACTTACCTAAAAAAGTAGATGATACATTAATTGAAATAACTGTCAACACAGATATAAACAAGGAGTATATAGAGAACAATATGCGATCTATTTTAGATTGGTTGCAAGATAAATTGCAAAACGATCTTATTGAAATGAGGATTGTAATATCAAAAACTATTGTAAACAAAAAAGCTTTTACAGCGCAAGAGATTTTCCAAGAGATGGCTGAAACAAACCCAGCTTTAAAAAATCTTACTGATGAGTTGGGTTTAGAAATAAAATAGAGATTGCATAAACGAATACTAACCAAAAACCAGCTTTTGTATTAAAATCAACAAATCGTTAAATTCGTGATTACTAACTGCTAGCATAATATATTACTTGAAGTGTTATAAATAATACGCAGGTTAGAGCATTCTTTCAGCAGCCCATTATTCATCCTCAAGGTTATCGTTGATATCATTAATAACCAAGCTTGCCAACATAAATCCGTATATCCCAGTTATGTGTAGCATAGCTCCATTGATGTGTGGCTTGTATGGACTAATAATACCATTTACCTCTCTTTCTTCAATTTCATAGTTGTCCCCTTTGTTTTGTAACATCTCCTCGCTATATATGCATTGTATTTTTTTGGAAGGTTTCTCTGTTTTTCTAAATCTTTGGCGGAGTGCTGCTGCTAACTTACAACCTTTCACTTTCCAAAACTCAGCAATGCGAATGCGTGTTGGGTCCATTTTAAGTCCTGCACCCATCGATGCAAATACCTTTGCATCGGTCTTGCAAGCTTCCAATAGCAGGTGTGCTTTGTGGGTAAGGGTGTCTATAGCATCGATTATATAGTCGTAACTCTGCAAATCAAATGAAGCCGATGTTTCTTCAGTATATATCTTAGCAACGGCTTCAATATGGGCATCGGGATTTATTTCAAGCAGTCTCTCTTTCAAAACTCCAACTTTTAGCTCTCCAATGGTATGTTGAGTAGCAGGCAATTGTCTGTTTATATTGGAAGCATTTATCCAATCTGGATCAACGATGGTAAGATGCGCTATACCACTTCTCACCAATGCCTCGGCACACCAGCTGCCTACACCACCTACACCAAATAAGATTACCTTTTTAGAAGCAATTTGTTCTAAAGCTTCTCTACCAAGGAGCAACTCTACGCGAGTAAACGAGTCCATAAAGGTCGTTTTTACATCTTTATTTTCATTGTTTTTCAGCATATATTGTTTTTCTTGTTTTATCAAATCTGCAAAAGCGTATCAACGCCTTATAAATCAATTTCGAGTAATTGTGATGGGTGAACAAAACATACAAATGTACAAAAACCAAAAGAATTTGACACGCTGTTCTCTTGTAGAAACAGCAAATTGTAAAAGGTGTACAGTTAGACTGTGTAGATATTTGCAATGAGTCGATACCAATTCATTTTGAAAGCAGAATGATAATTATTAAAGCCTGCTTCTGTGTGAAGACAAAAAATAATCTTATTTTTGTATTCACCATCTTTATTTGCAAAAAACCGTTTTAATCTTGATGAAATGAAAATACTACACACAGCCGATTGGCATTTAGGGAAACGATTGGATAGCTTTTACCGATTGGAAGAGCAGAAACTTGTTTTAAATGAGATTTGCGAAATTGCTGACGAGCAAGCAGTTGACGCAATTATTGTTGCAGGCGACCTCTTCGATGCTTTCAATCCTCCTGTAGAGGCAATAGAGCTATTGTACAAAACATTGAAGCGATTGA
>CAZUHZ010000230.1:0-3365 GCA_964620895.1 uncultured Dysgonomonadaceae bacterium
TTTTGCTTTTCTTCTAATATGGAAAGTGTTCTTTCAATAATATGAGGATTCCTATAGATATACTTATCCGAAGCATTTCTTTCCTTAAATATTATACAATCGCAAATTCCCTTTTTACGTCTTCTGTTAACTCTGCCAAATCGTTGAATTAAAGCATCCAAGGGCGCGAGTTCTGAAAAAATGACATCATAGTCAATGTCTAAACTTACCTCAATAGCCTGTGTTCCCACTAATAACTTGACATCATCTTCTTTCTTTAGCTCTTGTTCCTTGTCAGAACGATCCTTTGCATTAAATCCTCCATGAATCAGGACTTTATCCTGACAGTCTAATTTTTCATAGACTGTTTGAGCCTGCTCCACAGTATTGCACACCACTAAGACCTTTTGATTTTTATCTATTGCATCTTGAATTAATTTTAAGCTACCTACTAGTAATCCATCTTTTAACACAATTCGATGTCTATCAAATTGATTATAAAGCTTATTATCAGCCTGTATTAGGCTTGGTTCTTTTAAAACCGTTTCAATTTCTTTTCTTAGAAATTGGGGGAGAGTAGCAGTCATTACAAAAACATGAACACCTAAATTCTGTACAGAGAATTTTAAGAGAGCAATGATTTGAGCAAAAGTTTTAGGATCATAAGCATGTATTTCATCAAATATAAAATAACCGCCAAACCATTCAAATATTCCTTTTTCATAACCTTTAACTGTAAAGATGTTCTTCAGTAATTGAAAAGGGGTAGCTACTTTCAAAGGACAGATCAAAGTCCTGAACTGTTCTTTAATTTTAATTTTATGTGTTTCAGTTATTGTTGGATCATCTTCGAATCTTGATTCAATATATGCTGCCAGTTTCCCATGTAACAATCCCACTTTTTTGCCTAATTTTTCTTCTAAGCGCTCATACATCGCATTTATAGAAGCCGTATAAGGTAAAATATAAAAAATTCTTCCAAGTCCATTTGTATTTAATTGATTTTCCAACCAAAGCAAGGCTGATTCGGTTTTTCCCGAACCAGTAGGTGCTCTTAAAATTGTATTACCAACTTCTTTTGCTGACTTCTGCTGATGATTATAAAAATCATATTCGTTTTCATGTAAATATTTAAAATCAGCACTCTCAATTTTATAAATATCCTTTATCCCAGCAGAAGCAAGGTGGTCACATTCTTTAAATGCACCAACCAAGAGAATAAGATATAGAATTTCCCTTGGATTTAAAATATTATCCTTTAAAAAGTTTTCAATTTCATATTTAGGATTATGAGTTTCAGGAAGGTTAAACTCTATATTATAAGATTTTAAAAGTTCTATTACTTCTTTTTCTAGAATGTTATTTTCAAATTCCTTTTGAAAACTTGGAATTTCGGTAATTCCACCTAAATCCAATCTTTCAAAAATTTCCCCAACTTCGTCTCCATAGGATCTTAGACTTTCAAGTAATGTTTCAAAATCCTTATGATGTCCTGCAACTATCCAATAAATTTTCTTTTGAAATTCTAAATCCAAACCTTTTACGAAAGGTAAAGAAAATAATTCGTGTCTCTGATGAATCCATGAATTTGATTTGCCTTGTAGCATTTTTTGAAATTCTAAATGCCCTTTCCCTAAATCATGGAAAATTATGCTAAGCCTTATAATTTCCCAAAAATCAAATCCCTTAATTCGCTTCGATACATAAGGGAAGATGGATTTTAGGATATTCAAAATATCTAAACCATCTTCTATGTGCTGCCTAAGCGTTGTCTGAGGATTTGATTTTGCAAGGAGAGTATTCATTGATGTAAATGTTTAACTGTCAGGCTTAAGGTCTAATTGGTGAAAGTAAATATCTACCCTTTTATTTTCGATCTCATCAGCAAATGTTTTTATTTGTTCACCTCCAACTTTATTACTTTTAAAAGAAATAATTGAATACGGCTCTGTGCCAATATTATTCCTTGGTATAGTGTCTGTAAAATATTTTGGCAAAGCTTGTATCTCTCCGGCAACATAATTATTGGAAAATGGAATTATCTGACCCCTTATATTTTTACTCTTGTCTGCTTCTTTAATTTCTATTTCAATAATTTCATCTATCGTAGCCAGATCATTACTTCTTCCTAACAAGAGTGGGTAATATGGAGTTTTGAAATAACTAATGATTTCATCATCCTTAATATATAAATACAATTTGCAATCGAACAAAAACTCTCGATTGATAACATTTGACTTTACAGTATTGCTTGGATAAATGCTATTGTTTCTAGAAATTTTAGATTCAACTTGATAAATTGTTTCTAAATCTATTGCCTTTGCGCCATATTCAAAATAATAACCAATTGAAAGTTTTTTTTCAAAAAAATCAATGTATTTCCCTGCTGCAGCATTGATTAGTCCAAGAACTGTACTAAGTGGTGGAACTTCCAATGTGGGCTGAAAGCCAGAAATCAGATTTGGATATCTGAAACTGGCTGTCCATGATGATATTTTAATTCTGTGAACCCTCATATTTTAATCTATTTGTTGTACAACTTGTTTGCAATATTCATCAATAGCTTCGTTCACAGTTTTAATTTCAACTAAATTTGGAAAATCCGTTTTTAATTTGTCTAAATCGTCTTTTAATTCATCCATAAAACCACTACGACG
Organism: uncultured Dysgonomonadaceae bacterium; assembly: GCA_964620895.1. GTDB lineage: Bacteria > Bacteroidota > Bacteroidia > Bacteroidales > Dysgonomonadaceae > UBA2632. The sequence goes on from CAZUHZ010000230.1 coordinate 2,637, forward strand.
TCCAATGAATATTTTACCTTTAAAATCTTTTGCATAATCTTTAATTACTTCTCTTAAAGCATCAATATTCAATACAGCATATTCGTCGTAGGCTCCTGTATTTGAGGCTATGTGAGAAAATGGATGATTCCCGGTTCTTGTTGTAGATAAAACAATGAACTTAGGTGTAACATCACCAAGATTATTTGTTTGCATAGCGCCTCCATTAATGTTTTTTATAGCATTGATTGTTTCGGTAATTCTTTTAATACGAATTTCTCTAGGAGTGCGTATGAGTTTATGATTTGGAATAAAGGGATCGTCTATTTCAGTTGCATCATTTTCCAATGCTTCTTTTCTCAAAATATCTGAAAGATTGACATAGCCGGTCTTGTTATAATTTGAAAATGTTCCTACTTGTGCCAAATCCAAGCTGAACATACCTTTCATAACGGCACTGTATTCCTGTTTGGAATAAGGAACAGAATCTCCTTCCTGACGAGCCATACTTGACCAGTTTTCTTCCGGTGTAACTGATGCTACAGAAACAATAGCTGAGTTTTTAAGCGGTGATATTCTCGTGACCGTGATATTCTCTGTTTTTTCTTTCCCTTTTTTATCTAATACTGGGTTGCCATCCTTATCCAACACATTAGCCTTTGCTGCTTTCATATATCCGAAAACATCATCATCGGGATATTTTAATGGATTTGCATCGGTGTATGCAATTTTTGAATCACGGGTGACAGG
>CAZUHZ010000231.1:0-3340 GCA_964620895.1 uncultured Dysgonomonadaceae bacterium
ATGCCATGGCTGCCGAATCGTATAAGGTGGATTTGAAGTATATGCCATGATTGCGATATCATACACGGAGGTTTTGAATTTCATGACATGATTGTCATTTTGTAGGCGTAGGATTTGATTTTTAACTCACAAAGGCGGGTTTTGATTGAGAAGTGTAACCCAATATACGGTAAATGTTTCGATTTATAAGATGGTTGTATGAAGACGCAACTCGTATTGCTATCGCTTTCAGCTTTGGCATAAATGATGAGGCGTCGAACTCCATCAATAAAGGAACCTATTTCAAAGAGATAAATATTGAAAAAGCATTTTGCTAGATACCACTCTCACACCTTTTAATCCCTAAATCACTTCACCACAATCAACCTTTCGCCCCTATTCACAAACTTTCCAAAAGATGCTACTTGCAATCCTTCTTTGGCTAATAGAGATTTAACTTCTGCAATAGCTAAAGGAGCTACTGCAATCATCAAACCACCACTTGTTTGTGGGTCACACAAAATAAATTTATCATCATCAGAACGGAGTTCCACTTTGTCACCATAACTATCCCAATTACGATACGTGCCGCCAGGAATGCACTCTTGATCTAAATACTCTTGCACTTTCGGTAATAATGGAATCTTATCCAATATTATTTCGGCAGATAGATTGCTCCCCTCGCACATCTCTACCAAATGCCCTAGCAACCCAAAACCAGTAACATCGGTCATTGCTTTTATCCCCGCTATTTTTGATAGTTGGCTTCCTATTTTATTGAGTTGCATCATTGAATTGGGAGCATAGTCAGCATCTTCCTCTTTTAGTTTTCCTTGCTTTTGTGCAGTACTCAAAATGCCTACACCCAAAGGCTTTGTTATAAACAACTGACATCCCTCCTCTGCAGTATCATTGCGTTTGAGGTTTTTGATTGCAACCCTGCCAGTTACTGCCAACCCGAAGATAGGTTCAGGACTATCAATGCTATGCCCTCCAGCCAAAGCAATACCAGCTTCGGCACACATACTGCGCCCACCTTCGATGACCTGTTGCGCCACTTCTGGAGCCAACTTGTCAAGGGGCCAACCCAATATGGCTATCGCCAAAAGAGGCTCTCCTCCCATAGCATATACATCGCTAATAGCATTGGCTGAAGCTATTCGTCCAAACGAAAAAGGATTGTCAACAATGGGCATAAAAAAATCGGTAGTGCTAATGATAGCCGTGCCATCGCCTAAATCATATACTGCTGCATCGTCTCGGTTATCATTGCCCACCAATAGGTGAGGATGATTCCCTTTTGCTAGTTCTGTATGTAAAATAGTGCTCAGTGTTTGTGGCGAAATTTTACACCCACAACCTGCACCATGACTATATTGAGTAAGTTTTATATGTTCCATCTATTTCACTATTTCTAATAATTGTTTTGCGTTTTCAACGTGATTCACTGTGTGCAGAGGAATACGTTGCACCATCTTTGGGTCTCTCTTCCCCACTCCATTGAGGTAGGCTTTGTCATAATATTGCAGTGTAATCATTGCTACCCGAAAATAATCTTTGGCTTCCAAAGCTTCCAAAGCCGCTTTTGTGTTTTGCCCTCCTAAACGTTTTGCTATACCTTTGATAGCTTTGGCTAAATGGTTGGAATCAAAGGCTGCATATTCTGTTACTAAAAGTTTAGCCCGTTCTTCTTTGGGAACATCAACAAAATACAACCTGTTGGATCGCATTTGCGCATAAAGAGCCTTGGGTATCTGCACACAACCAATTCGAGAGCTTTCATCTTCCAGCCACACAGCTTGCTGTGTATCAAAATGGCGACAATATTCAAACAATTCATTCTCGAAATGCTGCGAAGAGGGTTGGGGTGTTTCTCCTAACGACCCAAAAGCCGACCCTTTGTGATGTGCCAATCCTTCCAAATCGACTACCTGCTCTCCCATCAGTTTTAGTTCTTCTAATATAAATGTCTTCCCACTTCCTGTGTAGCCCCCTAAGACATGGAACTTAATTTTTTGATCGAAAAAATCTAACACATAATTACGAAACGCTTTATACCCTCCCTCAATTACATAAACTTCCTCGAAACCATTGTCGTGCAAATGCTTTGCAAACGAACGACTCCGCATACCACCTCTCCAACAATGCACAGCAATAGCTCCTCCTTTTGCAAGTTGAGCACTTTCGTCTAAAAACGTCTGCAATTTGGGAGTTACATATTCGTAACCCAACGCTATTGCCTTTTCTTTTGTTTTCTTTTTGTAAACAGTCCCAACTGCTGCTCTTTCTTCGTCAGAGAATAAGGGAATATTGACAGCTCCAACAATGTGTCCCAGCTGAAACTCTCCAGGAGAACGCACATCTACCAAAGGGATGAGTGGTGTTTTCTCATAATATGCTTGTATTGAAATTTCATATAACATGGGTGCAAAGGTAGAAAAAATCGGTTCAGCATTATTTAAATGATAGAGCTAATTCTGTTTTTTCTTTGTTTGGGCACACTAATACATCTTATCGATGAACATCAAAGATGTGGTGGGAGAGATTAAATATTTTATGCAACCTTTTTTATTGATAGAGCAAAAGTAAAAGCCGATGAATAACCACAGAAACTAAACAAACAGTAAACTTATCTTTACAGTTCTCAAAATCACTCCAAATTCAAATCATACGAAGTGGACCTACCTGCACCCTTTCGCACAAAAATACTTTTATCTGTCAACTCTTGCAAATCGCGTGTAGCAGTAGATTTAGTAGTTCTATTTATTGAGATATACTTTCTAGCTGTCATACCACCTTCAAACCCAGATGCTCCTTGATCGAACATTTTATTGATTGCCTTTCGTTGTCGTTCATTCAACTCCCTACTGTACCTACCATAAAACGCTGTTTTCTTTCGCACAAATTGCACAACTTCTACCGTTTCTTTTAAAGCTTCTATCAAAAGACGAATAGAATAGACCAACCAATCGGTCACCTCTAAACTGCGTTGAGCTTTCTTAATCTCTTCATAATAAGTGTTTTTGTTATTTTCGATGGCTGTGGAAAGACTAATAAATAGAGCACTCTGCAATTTTTCTGCCAACACTTTTTCGGCAATAGCACGACCAACTCTTCCATTACCATCTTCAAAGGGGTGAAGGGTTTCAAAATATAGATGCGACAAAGCCGATAGAATAATAGCTTCACCTATTGTGCCCAGCGTTGAATCTTCAAACATGTTGTACCATCTTAAAAACTCATCTAACAATTGGTGTAAGTCCTTAGAGGGTGGAGCTTCATAATGCACCTGGACATCTCCATATCTGCCCGACACTACCTGCATAGGCTTAGCACCACTTCGCAATAGACCACCATTAAT
>CAZUHZ010000232.1:0-3339 GCA_964620895.1 uncultured Dysgonomonadaceae bacterium
TTAATTACTGTTTTGTGATTAGACTCCTATAATATAAGATAAAAGATTGATTTATCAATGTTTATCGTCTTTTTTATTGAGAAAAATTATTTTCGTCAACTGTAGTTATCTACTTACTACTCTTCTGTTTTTTGTTTTTCAAAAAGCTCACCTTCTCGCTCAAGACGTTTTCGTTTAGCTTTTCTTCTTCTAGCTATTATTATATAAATAGATGCTACAATTACTATCCCTATTAGAATAGTCAAAATCTTCTCCCAATTAAAAATAGTATCATCAATCATAGTTTATCTTCTTTATAATAGATTTATTTATTCAATAGTGAGCTCTTCACTCTGGGAACTCCCCACTCTATTTCTCAATAGTTATTGATGCGATAGATTTGCCAAACATCCGACCATACATTCTCTACCTCAATTTGAGATGCTTCAAAACCTGCCTCTATAAGGTTGTCGTAGGTTTTTCTGTTTATATTGTCGCCATACAGCCTAAACGATATCGGATTGAGTATATCCATCAACTTGCCCAGCACCTTCTTTTGACTTCTCACATGTTCGAGCAAATAAATATTCCCATCACTTTTACATACCCTTTTTATCTCCCTAAAAGCTTTCACTGGGTTGTGTACTGAACAGAACACGCACGAAGAAACAACCGTATCAAATGTATTGTCAGGAAAAGTTAAATCTTCTGCATCCATTATCAAAAGCTCTTCAATGTGATTGTAACCATTTGCACGTTTACGTGCATGCTTCAGCATATTCTCACTAGAGTCAATTCCTACAATAGACACTCCCTTAGGATAATCGGATAAGCTTTTACCCGTACCGATACCTATTTCGAGTGTTTTGCCTTGTGCATCTTTCAACAATCTTCTCCGCCACTTTGATAGGGTTTTCTCTACGGGAGATAAAACTTTGTCGTAAACTGCTGCATTCCTATCATAATAATGATTGGTTTTATTTTTCATAGAGAACATCTGTTTCGTTTTTTGAATATTCTAGTTAGGTTGGATTTACAAGGCTACTAATATATGTGCCTGCTCAGAAAATTCTCAACTCATATATTCGCAATAGCTAAAGAGAACTAGATGCTATGAGCCTGTATCAGATACACTTTCATCCAAAAAAAACAGAACAACCGTGAACATTTTTTGTGTGAAAAACAAACTGTTTTCAACTACAATCCAACCTACTTATTGTCATCTGATTCGGTAAACCAATAACCTTTTCGTTCGTAGTGCTGATGTAGTTGGTCTTCGTAGTCGCGGGTAAGTAATAAGTCATCAGAATATTCGGGCGATTGCTTAATACTCTCTTGTGAAAGATTTACGAATACTTTTGATTCGTCCCAACTAATACGATCAATCCATTGTGGTGAAATTAAGACCTTCTTTCCGCCCCACCAGTTCTTAGTATCTACAACCAAATAACGGATAGCCCATGTTTCGTCATCAATAATAAAATCCTCTACGTGACCTATTCCTCCGTCGGTAGCTTGAATACCATAATCTGTTACACTTTTAGTGCTCCGCAAATGCGGATCCCATGAAGCCTCTTCTTTTGTTTTTGCTTCGGGTTTAGATAATTGTTCTTCACGCATTATATAGGGCCAAGCACCCCACATATGTCTGCCATTCCAATATGCAGGTAATTTAAAATACTCAGCAAATGATTCTTCAAATTGACGTGATATAGGTTTATCACTTTCTAGAGGAGGACACTCTTCTATCTGCTTTTCGCTCAAACTAACAAGAATGTTTTCTTCTTGCTCATTTATTGAAATTAATGAATAAGGAGATATTAAAACTTTTCTTCCTGTGAGCCAACCTCCTGTATCAGCAACAAGATAGCGAATAGCCCAATATTTGTCGTCGAAATAAAATTCTTTTGCACTACCTATTTCGCCATCTTTCCCTTTCAACTTGTAGTTTTCTATTGTCTTTACTCTGTATAACATAATATTTTAATTTAATTGATTAATGTTTACTTACTTACCTAGTAAGCATTTTGATTTATGCCCTTCAACATGCTCTCTATTATTACTTTGAATAATGAACTCATGCTCTATTGCAATGATACTATAGAGTTGAACTCTTAAATAGACGAAATATTCATCATCACTTTACCTTTTAGTCATTTAAAAGGTGGACATTGTAAAGTTGAGCATTCGTCACTTTACTTTTTAAGCAACTACAACCCAACCTCTTATAATAGAACAAGTTTACTAGCTATATTGTTTTATTTTACAGAAGAAAAAACAGTATAACTTTCACTCTTTGTTGCAAGTTTTCAACTAGCCCAACCCACATTACTTTAGATAGATAAAGTAGAATGTTCTCGCCAATTGGAGGCGAATCTAAAATGATGTACTTGTTTGATAAATAAACATTCATTATCTGTTGCAAATCTTTTAAAATATACCTAAATTGCCCTTTTAAAATCAACATATACAAACCATAAACATGCACTAATATGAATGAAAAGAAATCAAATGCAATAGACAAGAACTATTTTCCTTGGTTAATTATGATTTTAATGTCATCAGTTACTTTTGTAGGTATACTTTCTGAACTGATGCCTTCGGGGGTACTCCCCCAAATGATGCAAGAACTAAACTTGAACGAGGTGCAAGGAGGTAATCTTGTAGGATATTATGCTTTAGCATCGGCAATATTCTCAATTCCGCTTATTTCTGTAACGATGCATTACAACCGTAAGCTGCTGCTACTATTATTGCTAGGAGGTTTTGCAATTTCAAATTTCATTGTTGCTTTAGTTAGCAATTATGCTGTGGTTGTTTCAATGCGCGTTGTTGGTGGTATTTGTGCTGGTATAATGTGGCCCATGATTGCTGCCTATGGTATGCGTTTGGTATCGTCAAAACAATCTGGCAAGGCAGTTGCAGTAATTATGGCAGGTACTACACTAGGTATCAGTCTGGGCATGCCATTAATGACATGGATTGGCGACAATTATGGTTGGAGAACTGAATTTATAGCCATTTCAGTTATAATTGTATTTATAGGAGTTTTAAGTGTAATCATGCTACCTTCATTAAAGGGAGAGAAACTAACACGAGAAGTATCCCCTTTTGCAATGCTGAAAATAAAAGCTGTGCAAATGGTTATACTCTTTACCATCTTGGGCGTTGTTGCACATTATGGGGTGTATGTATATATTGCAAGCTTAGTAGGAACGCTACAAATAGCAGGAGGTATAGAGATGGCATTGGTTATGTTCGGACTAGGCTCTCTAGTTTCTGTTGTAATTGCAATAAAATATACTGACAACCATTTACAACTCCTCACCATTTTAATGTTTGCTCTATTGATTTTAGCAA
>CAZUHZ010000233.1:0-3331 GCA_964620895.1 uncultured Dysgonomonadaceae bacterium
TCACTGCTCACTGCTCCCAAGCACCGAGTCTCGCATTATCACTCTTTGCGTCCTCTCATATTCAGCTTCATTTACAAAAGACTACCCTATAGATTCATCTTTTATTTTAACCCTCACATCTCAAAGCTGGAAGCTTCGATTACATTACTGACTTTGCGGTTAGACTATCATCAATTCAAAAAATCTTTCAACTTCATCTCCTCAAATTCGCCCACTTGCTGAAGCTGCGTCATATCTATCTTATTTTTATTCCCAATTACTACATACACCACATTTTGCCCTTGAATATACTTGGTGTAGAAACTTTCTATGTCACTCAACGTCATCTTTGACACCTCGTCTGCCAATTGCTTGTTTGGGTCGTGGGTGTAACCTAGTTGTTTGTATTGCGCTATCTGTTCCGATTTCTCTCGAAAATTGGGATAAGCGCTTTGTGCCTGATTAATCAAACTTTCTTTGGCTGCATCCAATCTTTTTTCGCTTAGTGGCATATCTTCAAGAAGAGAGCGGAGTGCTTGCAATGCATCGGTTGTTTTGTCGGCTTGAGTAGAGAGAAGCATATTGAAAAGCATAGCTTTCTCTTTCAGTTTTATTGGAGGATTTTGCATCGTTGAGCTAGCACGATAGGCTAATGAGCGAAACTCGCGGATTTCTTGAAACATCAGAGAACTCATTCCCGACCCGAAGTATGTGTTGAACAACTGGGAGAGAAGATTATCTTGCACTGTGTTTTGTACAGGACCCGTTAGATATGCCTGCACGATGCTCTGTGTTGCTTTTGGGTCGTGAAAGAAAAACACTTTTGTGTTTGAATATGCAAATCCATCTCTAAACACGGGATTGACCGACTGCACAGTTACATTTTTTATTGGAAAGTGTTCCGTTATCACACTCGATACATCAGCCGCAGATAACGTGCCCGAATAGTGAAAATTGCATTCGGTGGACAACACCTTTTGGAGGTCAGCAATAAACTGATTTGCCGACACCTCTTTTAATTCTTTTAGTGACAAACGTGTGAGATAATTAGACTTGTCGCCATACTTTACCTTTTCAAGCATTGCCTTGCTTAGCTCATCAGATGATTTCTTAATGGCTTTATCCTCAAGACTTTTCTCCTTTGTCAACTTTTTTAGCTTCGATTTGTCGGCTTCGAGGTTAGTGAGGAAATGGGTAACCAAATCGAATGTCTCCTCAAAGTACTCATCAAAGCCTGACACAGAGATTGTGAATTGAGATGCACCGACCCTGAAATTAAGGGTGCTTCCCAACTCTTGCAATTTCTTGTTGAACTCATCAACTTTGAATTTATCTGTGCCAATATAATTGAGATAAGACTCCAATGGTGTAAGTGTGGGCAACTCTCTACTACCTATTTCAAACTTCAGTGTCAGGTTGAACAAATTGTTTATCTCATTGGGTGTGTGGTATAGGGTGACAAGTCGATTGTTGTCTATCTCTATTGCAACAACATCATCTTCGAAATTTAGATAGCGTGGTGTGAAGTCTGTGCTTTCTATTGTTTCCAACCATTTGCTATACTCAGACTCCCCATCCCTATTAGTTGTTTCGATAGCTTTAAATGGAGGTTTCTCAATTTTATCGTTAGGATATTTGCCTGTCTTTTTCTTTACATCGAAGTAGTTGTTTGTAAAGTATTTGTTGGCAATAGCTATCACATCTTTCTTAGTGATTGTTTCAATCTTTTTAGCTTGTTCCAAATAGTCACTCCACGAGAGACCTTTGGCAAACACCTCAATCATTTTCTGATTGCGCTTATCCAAACTCTCCAACTCTAACAGATAGTTGCGTTGGTGCTCTAGCTTAAGACTTTGAAACATTTTGTCAGAAAAATCTCCACTCTTCACTTTGTTGATGGCATCAAAAACATGCTTTTGAGTTGAACGATAGGTTTGAAAAGGTATTCTAGGAATTGCCAATAGTGCAATTATGCCACCATCATTCAAACTCAACGATATACCAGCACTCATCATCAACTTACCATCGATGGTGAGTTGGTCGAGCATACCTGTTTTATTTTCATTGCTCAAAAGAGACATTGCCAAATTTAATGCAACTTCGTTGGGATGATTAGAGGGTACACCTCGCCACAAAAGCGCATTGGCTCTTACAAACGGGATAGGAAATTTTACTTTTAAATCTACTTTTCCATTGATGGATGCAGGCATCTCAAGATTCTGTTTTACAATTGCCCCTTTTTTAATCTTTCCGAAGGTTTTTTCAATAATAGGCAACACCTCATCGGCATCGAAATGCCCGCTCAACACCAAGCCCATATTACTAGCTACATAGTAGGTGTTGAAAAACTCTTCCATCTCAGATAGCTTCGGGTTTTTGAGGTTTTCAGTGCTTCCTATAATTGGATATTGATAAGGGTGTGGTTTGAAAAAGTTTTCTATTATTTTTTCAACAGCTTGATAGCCCAACATATCAGCATACATGTTTTTCTCTTCATACACTGTTTCTAGCTCACTCTGAAACATGCGAAACACAGGATTGATCAATCGTTCACTATTTAGCTCGCACCACTGCGCTATATATTGTGGTGTGAATGTGTTGAAATACATTGTGTAATCCCAAGATGTGCCAGCATTCAAAGCGGTTCCACCATATTGCGATATAAGTCGGTTGAATTCATTAGGGATAACATAATCGGCAGCTTTTATAGAAAGCTCGTTAATCTCTTTTTGAATCTCCAAACGTTTTGCTTGGTGGGTTGTCTCAGCCAATTCGTCATATTTGCTTGATATGGAATCGAGCCATACTTTTTCTTCGGCATAGTTGGTTGTACCAATCTTTGTGGTTCCCTTAAACATTATATGTTCAAAATAATGCGCAAGCCCTGTATTGGGCGACTCTTTTGCACCAGCTTTAACAATGATGCTTCCAACAACTTTGGGTTGAGAATGGTCTTCGTTTAACCATACAGTTAAACCATTGCTTAATGTATATTCTTTCACGTTGAGCGGATTTTTGGGGATTTCAGAAAACAAACTAAATAGTGTACACAGTAAAAGTGTGTTTATTATAGCTAGCCTTTTCATTGAAATATGTTTTATTAATATTCAGTGTAGGAGTCTATTCACAGAAAAGCTGTTTTTTTACTTTTCACTCTTGTAGTAGTCTAACGTGGACTTCACCAAAGTGCTTACAGCCAATACCCTTCCCTTGTTGAAGGGTAGAAGAATAATCATTATCAACAAGTAAGACGTTCATAGAGTGGACTCATTTATTAGAACAGAAACAAAAGTACGAAAACCTGCGAATTGACTGCTATGTTATTGCAAAAAGTTATTTTATGAAGCTCTTT
>CAZUHZ010000234.1:0-3320 GCA_964620895.1 uncultured Dysgonomonadaceae bacterium
CAGATGCTCCGATTCTTTAGAGCCAAAGTGCAATATATTATCACTGCCCCCTTCCTCTGCCACGTGAAGTTGTAGTTTTTGGTCGTGAATTTGCTTTAAGAAATTAAAAAAGTTAATAAAGTTGCTTTTACCAACACCATTAGCCCCAATTAAAATATTAATTGGTTTCATTTCAAAATCTAAGTTGCGTATAGATTTATAGTTCTCTATCTTAATTCTGCTTATCATTGCGGTTCTTATTTATTTTAAAAATACGAGCTATAAAGATACATTTTTAATATCAATTGTGGATAAGTAATTTTGTTTTAACTATATGTGGCTGATAACTTCAACATTAAGAATCTTTTCTTTACAATGATATCAACCTATAGCTTGTCTGAACCTTGATGCGCATCATTCTTTTGATTATTGAACCCTGAGCGTAGTCGAAAGGTGATTATATCTAACTACACCATTTATCAAGTCTATCATGCAATCCTTCCATCATCATGGTTCAGACATTTCATTCTGCATTCGCAGCACACCCCAATGAAATAGATTTAATTTCACCCCGATGAAATATTGATTTAATTTCTTGGGGCAAGCGGGGCAGGCCGATTACAAATCGGCGCGAGCCATTCCCCATTCCCCATTCTCAATTTTCAACTTTCAATTTTCAATTTTCAATTAAAAAACTACCCCACCATCCCCTCCACAAACGTCTCCACAAAATCTACCACCTTACTGAGCAATCTATCGCCAATAGACTTGCGTTGCAACACCGATGGCTGCTCGCCAGCAATCAAGTCCAACAGGTCGTCTCGCAATGGCTCGCGCTCTGCGTAGAGATAGTTTTCAATCAGCTTCTCCGTCTTTTCGGGTACAAGCTTCTCTTCGCTCACAAACCGCTCAAAAGCCTTCTCCTGCTCTCGTGTCCAATACTTTTCAAACTCTTCGGGTATATCGTCAGTATCGTGAATAATGGGCAGGTTCTCGGCAATAAATTTCTCTATCAACTCCTTCTTGCTGCGCAAATTCACCTCGCCTGTTAGCAAGTCAACCACCTCTTTGCGTTTTGCTTCTTTTTCCGCCTCTGTAGCCCCTTTCAGTTCAGCCAATAGCTTCAAAATGTAGGTAACGTTTATCTCGTCGCGGTGAATCAATTCCAACTCAAAGTCAACATCATCCAATATCGACACCTTCTCTACGGTTTTGCCTTGTTTCACCTCTTGCCACAAATCGAGATACTTGCTCCGATAATCATTAAAGAGCTGTTCGCTCATAGCCAAATCGTCCCATTTAAAATCGGCAAACGATGTCATCGTGTTTTTCAACCGCATCAAATTGCGGAAAGCTTTTATAAACTCTAGTTGCTGCTCTTCGCCTATCAAAGCACTCACACTGTCCACCGTTGGAGCAATAGCTTGCAGCTTATCAAAAGCCTCGTTAAACTTCTGCTGATAATCTTCGTAAGGCTCCATGATGATTACATCAATCGCCTCCTTGTTGCTAAAGAGTGTGATAGCCTCGTCGGTAGCCTCTTTTAGGTTTCTAAACACCACAATGTTTCCTTGGCTTTTCTGCTCATTCAAAATGCGGTTGGTGCGCGAATAAGCCTGTATCAATCCATGGTAGCGCAAGTTCTTGTCCACATATAGGGTGTTGAGCGGTTTGCTATCAAACCCTGTCAAAAACATATTCACCACCAACAGGATATCAATCTTCCTTGCCTTCACTTGCTTCGATATATCGTTGTAGTAGTTGTAAAACGATTGACTATCGCGGGTAGTATAGTTCGACCCAAACATAGCGTTGTAATCGCCAATATAGCTCTCCAACTTGTCGCGTTTGTGCATATTCATGCCATAAAGGGCAGGCGTATCTTCCACCACCGACACCTCTTCGGGGATAAATCCATTGGCATCGGCATCGTCCTCGTTAGCCACATAGCTAAATATAGTGGCAATGCGCAAGTTGTGCTCGCCAGCCTCCTTTTTTTGTTTAAATATATCGTAGTATTGTACCAGCATATCGGTGCTGCCAACGCAGAACATGGCTGTAAAATCTCTACTGTGTGTCTTTCGGTCGTGGTGGGCTATGATGTAGTCGGCAATCTTCTCCAATCGCTGGGGCGACTCCATCAACTCGCGCCTATCAATGTCTTCAACATCGATATCAATCTCGGTGGACGACTCCTTTCTGCGATACCTGCCCACATATTCCACTGCAAATTTCAATACATTCTGATCGTTGATGGCATCCGTAATCACATATTTGTGCAAGCAGTCGCCAAATAGCTCCTTGGTAGTGCGCTTGCCCAGTTCGTTTTTGATGGCATTGTCGGCAAAGATGGGTGTGCCTGTAAAGCCAAACAGTTGGTGATTGTTGAAAAAAGCCTTTATCCTGTTGTGTGTCTCGCCAAACTGACTGCGGTGACACTCATCAAAGATGAAGACAATGCGCTTGTTGCGCATCCGCTCCATTCGTGCCAAATAGTTTTTGTTGCTAATGGCAGTGTTTAGCTTCTGAATGGTGGTTACAATCAGCTGGGTGTCGTCGGCAAACTGCTTCACCAGCGCCCTTGTATTGTTGGTGCCATCCACACTTCCTTTCGAAAAGCTGTTGAACTCTTTGGTGGTCTGATAGTCCAAGTCTTTCCTATCCACCACAAACACCACCTTGTCCACTTGCGGCATTTGCATGATAATCTGGCTCGCCTTGAACGATGTCAGCGTCTTGCCCGACCCCGTGGTGTGCCATATATAGCCATTGTGGGTGCTGTTTATCACCTTGTCGATGATACTCTCTACGGCATAGTATTGATAGGGGCGCAACACCATCAATATCTTCTCGGCTTCGTTTAGCACAATGTATTTGCAAATCATTTTAGAGATGTGGCAAGGCTCCAAAAAGGCTGCAGTGAAGCCATTCAAGATGTTCGACACCCTATTGTTGTCTCTATCTGTCCAATAAAAAGTTTGTTTAAACGATTGATACCTATTGTTGGCATAATACTTTGTGTTCACTCCATTGCTTATCACAAATAGCTGTACATACTGAAACAGTGCTGCCCCCGACCCAAACGAGTGGCGCTGATAGCGATTGACCTGATTGAATGCCTCTTTCATCTCCAGCCCTCGTCGCTTCAGCTCTATTTGCACCAGTGGCAATCCATTGATAAGCAACGTCACATCGTATCTATTCTTGTAGCTCCCCTCCATGGCTACTTGGTTGGTCACCTGGTATTGATTGCGGCACCAATGTTGTGTGTTCAGGAACTCGAAGTAGAGATTATCGCCATTCTCCCGCACCAAGTGTTGCTTCTCGCGCAGTGTCTTAGC
>CAZUHZ010000235.1:0-3319 GCA_964620895.1 uncultured Dysgonomonadaceae bacterium
GTCTCACAACCATTACTAATACTACAAAGATAATACTCCTACGGAGTAAAAAGACTGCACCATAAAGCAATTATTATGAGTAATGTAGCGATGAAAACTCGTCACTATTCAACAATTGATTAGCTAAAGTCTGTACCTGTTGAGCAGTTACACTCTCTATCTGTGCAGTTATTTCTTCAAGATTGATATACCTATCGAAATGGAGAAAGCTCTTTGCCATGTCTAGTGCCATATTCTCTTTGTTTTCGAATGCTATGCCAAGTTCACCCTTCAACTGCTTCTTAGCTTTCGAGAGTTGTTGAGGTGTGAGTGAGGTTTGTTTTAGTTTATGAAACTCTTTGTGTATCAGGTTGAGGCATCTCTTCGTGTTGTTGGGGTCGCATCCGAAATAGACGCTAAACACGCCACTGTCTGAGTATAAAGCGTGTGTTGACTCTACGGTATATACCAATCCATTCTTTTCGCGCAACGATGTGTTCAATCGGCTGTTCATACCCAAGCCTCCCAATATGCTATTGAGCAAGTAGAGAGATGCTCTGTCGGGGTGAAACATATCGAATGTTTTCCGTCCTATCACATAGTGAGTTTGATGGGTATCTTTATCCACCGCAATATTTTCTACTACTGTTTTTGGTGGAGCCATGCGTGGCTGTGGTTTGGCAGATACAGATGTAGTGTTGGTAGCGACTACATTAAGGTGCTTTTTAGCCTTCTTCATTACTTTTGCAAACGGCGTTTTTCCGACGGAAAAGAAAACCATCTTTTCGGGTCTGAATTGTCGTTCTACATATCTTCTCATTGTTTCTGAACTGATATTCATCAACGATTCGGGAGTGCCTAAAATGGGTTTTCCCAATGCATGATTGTTGAAAACAACTTGCTCGAAATCATCATATATAAGTGCCGATGGTGTGTCTAAATAAGAGTTTATCTCGTCAAGAATAACAATGCGTTCTCGCTCAAGCTGTTTTTCGGAGAATTGAGAGTTAAATATCATATCTGCCAATAGCTCTATAGACCGCTCCAGATACTCTTCGTAGAAAATAGTGTAAACTCCAGTCTCCTCTTTGCTTGTAAATGCGTTGAGCTCTCCTCCCACATTCTCCATGCGGTTTATTATATGGTGTGGCTTACGCTTTTGCGTGCCCTTAAAGAGCATGTGCTCTGTGAAGTGTGCCAGTCCCGACTCATTGTCCAACTCGTCGCGTGTACCAGCATTAATCAGAACACCACAATAGGAAATGGGCGAATTGTTTGTTGCATGTATAATGCGCATTCCGTTTGGCAGCGTATCAGTTTCGTGTATCATCTAATTAAAATAGTCCTTTTATTCAATTTAAGCACGAAGGTAAGTTTTTCTTTCTTCTTGTGATAGCTTTTCAATAGAATATCGGAGCATTACGCGTGGCATTTGTGGTGCAAATTTGTCGAGAAACTTTGTCAAAGTAGCTTTATCGCGCTTTCCCACTTCACGTAGCATCCATCCACAAGCTTTGTTGATAAGGTGGTGGGGATGTGTCATAAACACCTCTGACAGCTGGAGTGTATCATCAAACTGGTTGTTGCGAATAAAAGCTAACGTAGATACAATGGCAATGCGTTGATCCCATAGCCAATTGCTCTTAGCCAAGTCGTATAGCGGTGTGCGCTCTTTGTCTAACAGCCAAGCACCAACAATTTTGTGGCTCGACAAATCAACAAAATCCCAGTTATTGATATACTGAGTGTGGTTTAAATAAAAATTATAGATGATTTCTTTCTCTATTTCATCACCATCCTCAAACTGACCAACAAGTATAACCAATGCAGCAAACCTGCATTCGTGGTAGTTGCTTTGCAATAGTTTTGCAATTTCATGTAGTGGTAACGATTTGTAGGGAGCTACAATTTTTCTGATCTGTGGAACAGTTACTCCCAAAAACAGGTCTCCTTCTGCATACTGTCCCTTCTTTGTTTGAAAAAAAGAAGAAAGAATTATTGCTTTATCAGGGTTGCTCTTTGTTTTTAGTTCTTTTATTATTGCTTTAGCTTTCATCATTTCTTTATAGAAAACAGTTACACCACTCTAGATACAGGATAAGTGTCAAAATAAAACCCAAGAATATTCTCAATCACCTCTAAGCCCATCTCATCGCGTGCTTCCATTGTTTTTGTTGCTGCATGAGGGGCAAGCACCACATTGTCCAACTCAAGAAGCTGGGGCAGTATTTTTGGCTCATTCTCAAACACATCCAATCCTGCAGCCCATATCTGCTCCTCTTTTAGAGCATGAGCCAGTGCCTTTTCATCTACCATATTGCCGCGAGCAGTATTGATAAATACAGCAGTTGGTTTCATCATTTCCAACTCCTCTTTGCCTATCATTCGATAGGTCTCTTCAGTAGAGGGAGCATTGAGAGAGATGTAGTCACTTTCACGCAACAGCGTCTCAAGCGAAACATATTCGGCTCCATACCTCTCTTCAATCTGTTTGTCAAGTCTGTTTCGGTTGTGATACACTATGCTCATTCCCGAAGCCACTGCCCTGCGAGCAAGTGCCTGCCCAATGCGTCCCATGCCGATTATGCCTAGCGACTTTCCAAAAACAGGCAACCCAGGCTCGTCATACAATCCCCACTTCAATCCCTTAGGGATTCTTATTTTCCTATCGTAATATCCAAGCCTTCTTCCTGCAGCCAATAGTAGTGCAAATGCAAATTCAGCAGTAGGTTCTGTTACAGAGTGGGGAATGTTGGTCACAGTTATCCCTTTTTGTTGGGCATAGTCCACATCTATGTTGTTGTATCCAACGCCAAAATTGGCAATCAACTCCAATTTTTCGCCTCTATCCATTATCTCTTTATCGGTATAGAAACTAAAGTTGGGTACCAACACATCAAAATCGGCTATCATATCCAACACCTCTTGGCGTTTGAAGTTCGATTGCTCAGGCAGTACATATTCCAATTTTCCATCAAGCTCTTTGGCTATTTCGGGGTTGAGATTATAAGTGATAAGAACTTTTTTCATTTTATTCTGGTTTTTGTTTCATTTATTGGATGAGCGTTTATTTCTTAAGATTTCCCGCACAAACTCTCATCTTCTATTTTAACGAGTAGCAAACATAATTGTTTTATTTGGGAATAATTAATGCAAGCTTCTTTTTCTTTCAAGGTGTAACCTATTATTATATATCTCTTTTAGAGATATTGTGTAATCAGCAGTTTTTATATTCTATAGCTGACTAGCACTTATAGTTGATTGACGTATAGCAACTTGATTGTTTTTTATGCGCAAATAGTCCTAGTCCGCTTAATTGTTAATGAGCAGATAGTCCGAT
>CAZUHZ010000236.1:0-3298 GCA_964620895.1 uncultured Dysgonomonadaceae bacterium
AAATCTTTGTTTATCTTTTCATCAGCAGGTTGCAGTTTGTTTATTTTATCTACCAATTGTGCATACTGACCTGTAGAAAGAAAATCAGCCTGTTGAAGAATATCACATATTTGTTTCTCCTCAGAGTCTAAGAGAGCAACTTTTAAAGTATTGTCCGATTCGCTTATTCTGTATTTCAAATACAAGTTTAAATACCAATCTGCATATTGCTCTTTAAGTTTGCTGAGCTCTGCTTTGTAGGTATTCATTTTAGCTGTGCTGTTTGCGCTAACTACACCAGGCAGTTGATTGATTGCATTGGTAACTTCAGCTTTGAATTCTGTATTGGTAATGTATTGGTTGCATTGCTGCAGATAACTAATATCCTCATTAAGAGAGTTGAGTTGAGCTAATTGATGCTCAACCTTTGCTACTTCATCTTTTATAGGTAGTATTTTGTTTAACTCCTCTATGGTATATGGGAAGTTTTTAATTCGAGCTTCAGAAGTATAATTAGCAATTTTGTCGCAAAAACCAGAGAACGCTGTAAAATCCTTTCTATATTTTCTAGCATCTTCTTGCGATACTATTTCAACACCTCTAAAAGTATAACCTTGACTTATTTTGCTTTGTAGGGTAACAGTGCGTTCTGCCCATTTTTTTGCGGCAGATACTAAATGCGTGTAAGTAGATGGATCATTGAGGTGATTACTTAAATCTCGACCAAGCAAAGAGATAAATAATTGCTTAAGGGCCGCTAAATTCAAACCTTTAGGCTGTTTGATATGTGTAAAAGTAAAGTAGTCTTGATTGACAACATTTTTTAGTTCATGCAGATTAGTTGAGTTGATAGATGTACCAGAGTTGAGCGTTATCTCAATTTCACCCAAAGCAGCCAACACAGCCATTACCACAAACTCTAACTCAGCTTCAATTTTATAATCTTTAGAGAGCCACAAGTCATCACTTCTATCAACAAACTCAATAATTTCGTCGCGATTCAACACCTTGCCTTCCCCTTTCTCTTTGAGCATTTCCATTAGGCTTCTTGCATAAGGAGAATGACTATAATCGAGTGATCCGGGAACCCACAGTCCCAAACCCGAAAGTACACCTTCACCATCTTGGTTGCGTTGCTCAGGGTTTGAGACTTTCGATAAGGCTTGTTTAATTAAACGATCGAAGTTGTTTTTTGCAATAGGTGTATTCAATTGAGTAAACTGAGGATAATTAGGGCGTTCGTTTGCAAACCACTCTTCTAATACCATGGATGCCACATTTGAAAAGACTTGTTCTATTGACGAACCTGCTCCTAATAACTGATAACCACTTAATGGAAGTTCCTTTCCTTGGTAATCCACTTTAGTTGTTTGCACATATTGTTGATCGAAAAATGTGCGTGCTTTTTTATTCAACTCGTCAATTTTTTGACGATAATTGGCTTTCTGTGAACTGTCAGATCGTGCTTCCAATGATAGAGCTGCACCATAAAGAGTTACTGCCTCTTTAAACTCATTAGATAAATCATCAAAAATAAAGTAAACTTCGTCCTCCTCATGATTCCTTTTTTTGTTATTGGCATCAAAAATGGGCATAAAGTACATATAGAAGTTTTGTAGTGGATGCGTTGTGGATTTCTGGTTTGGATTTCCAAAGAAGATATATCCACTACGGTAGGTCTTATGAGATTTCCAATCGATGGTATGTGTCCAAATTTTAAAACCTGTGCGATAAGTATCTCCCTCTAATGGTAAATTAACTTCTAGGAACTTAAAGAAATACTCATCTTTTTGATTATCTGTCATTGTTGCAGCATAATCTCTTATTTTCTGGTCGAAATTGACACCACCCTCTATACGTAAATGATATTCAGCATTGTCTTTGTTCTGATCGAAATATTGACCCGATGTGGCAGTAATTATTTGTTGAGCTGTTGAATTTACTATATCAATTAAAAAATCTCTGTCGCGTGCCAAACTATCTGTAAGGCATAAATCATCTACTAAGTGCTCAGTATTAGTTCCGTTTTGTTTTTGCAAGTCGGCTTGCAACAACTTAATGGCACATCCATTTACTATACGTTGAGCCACATTTTTTTTAGCTGCTCTTCCTCCAGTGAAGTGCGAATTTATTTTATCATCAATAGTTTCTGTTATCTCTTTCACCCTTCTTATGTCAGGATTGGCCATTAAATCTTGACTTCTTTGCATATCTTCCCAATATCTATCATAGGTCAATAAGCCAGGATTGTCTGTTGGTACATCCTTCTCTAATATATCAGAGAATTGACTCGACAAGGTTTTTAATATTTCGCGCTGACTCTTACCAATTCTAATTTTCTCGAAATTTTCGAAGTAACTGGGATGCACTGGATAAAGCTCTATATAATCTTGTGTGCGAGCGTGCATATCGGTAAAGAAGTGAAGAAAAGGATCGAGATGATTTTTTATTTGTTGTTTCTGATGTTCGTTTTTGCTCAAAAGACGATTCTTCACAATAAAAGCAACATCTTCTTTTGTAATCATAATATCCTTGTATCTATCATTTACCTTTTGCAGCATTTCGGCAGCAAACTGAAACTCTGGTGAATGATATATCATCTCTTGCACACCAAACATGAATTTGAATTTGGAGTTATCACAAGCTTGTCCTAATGCTTGTAAAACAGCTAAATCTTGATTAAGCAAATTAGCGTCGCTACGCCCTTTTAGGTAAGCCAACATTTCATCGATAACGATAAGGAAACCTTTATCTGGAAACTTCTCTTCAAACTCAGCCATCATCAGCATTATCTTATCGTAATAAGGAAGTGCACCATGGTTTTCAAAAGAAAAATTGACACCTAATTCACTCAAGTATTTTTCAACTCTAAAAGTAATAATCTCCCAAAGGCTTTCAATATTTCCAAGCTCAAATCGCAATACTTTAAACTGTCCTGCAATTTTTCTCAGTTCCTTTTTGGGTTTAGAATCGTTTACCAATTCAACAAGTTCTTCATCTTCTGCAATAAGAGAAACCAATGACATTAAGTGAGACTTACCTGTACCATAATTACCTACAATTTGTAGCCCGAAAGACTCATTGCTATTATTAAAGTCGATATTCCGAACCATCAATGGTATTAAGGTTTCTTTAAAGGCTTTAGAGAATACGAATGTTTTTATCAGTTGTTTCTGATAATCTATCTCTTTATTTGCTCTGCTAAATTTTATTACCTCGGTAATAGGTTCAAAGTTTAGTAAATCTTTGTATTTCATAGTGCTATATGGCTTAAGTTATTTATATTAATTTTTATTCCTCTCTCTTTCGACATAAAGTA
>CAZUHZ010000237.1:0-3298 GCA_964620895.1 uncultured Dysgonomonadaceae bacterium
GCAGCCTGTTTGCTTCACCAGAGACGCCCTATAGGACGTCTGTACGGGTAGAATTAACCATGTATGTATCATCGAATTTCAGTAATCCAAATATGGCTTCCATTTCTCCATTAATAAAACCCGGAGGGTTGGTAATGTGAGGGCATCAATTATTTTTTCCATTTCAATTGCTTATTGACTGTTAATTTATAACTTTGAAGCAAGAAAACAACCTCTGTATCAGACAATCACTATAGTATAAACAAACCACCTCTGCAATGAACCCTCTACAAGTAACCTGCGCCATCATCACCATCGACCATAAAATACTGGCCGTGCAGCGCAGCAGGCAGATGAGCCTGCCCATGAAATGGGAATTCCCTGGAGGCAAGATAGAGCCTGCCGAAACCGAGATGGAGTGCATCAAACGCGAAATTCGCGAAGAGTTGAACATCGAGATTGAAGTGGGGGATAGATTAACACCCTCTGTTTATCAGTATCCAACTTTTACCATAAAACTCATACCCTACACTGCCCGCTACCTCTCGGGAGAGCTAAAGCTGAAGGAGCACCACAGCTATGTATTGCTACACCGCGACGAGCTGGACACATTGGATTGGGCGGAGGCGGATTGGGAGATTGTGAGGGAGGTAGAGAAGGTTGCATTATGATAAGAGTAAAATCTTAAAAAAAGAATGCTACTTTTTAAAAGAGTCTTTAGAAGTTATTACTTTGTAAAGAGATTGATTATAATGTTCTTTTTTTGTAAATTGCGACAATATATTTAGAGAGATAAAATGTTAGCATACGAAAAGATAAGTATAGAAGAATTTGATGATAAGCGTTATCAAATTAGTTTGATAGAACCAGTTGTGGATGAAAAGGCAATCCTCACTCATTATCTTCATAATAGGAATAATGGTTTTTTTAAGTATTATGAAAAAGAGGCAATTAAAGTTTTGGATAGATTTGCTACATATAAAAATGAAGAAAACAATCCAATAGTAAAAGAGGATGCATTGCAACAACTCCTATTTGAGGTTGAGAATGTTCCTTTTCCAACACCATATAATCATAATTTCACCTTTATTGATTTATTTGCAGGAGTTGGTGGTTTTAGAGTTGCATTACAAAATACGGGAGGTAAATGCGTGTATTCTAGCGAATGGGATGAAAGTGCAAAAAAAACCTACCGATCAAATTTTGGCGAGGTTCCTTTTGGTGATATTACCAAAAAATCGGTGAAAAAGTTTATTCCTGATAAATTTGATATCTTATGTGCAGGATTTCCTTGTCAAGCATTTTCAATAGCTGGTTATAGAAAAGGATTTTCAGATACTAGGGGTACTCTGTTTTTTGATGTTCAGCAAATTATTGAAAAGCATAGACCAAAAGTAGTGTTTTTAGAAAATGTAAAAAACTTAGTATCTCACGATAAAGGAAAAACATTTAGAGTAATTATTGAAATCCTTGAAAACAAATTAGGATATAAAGTTTATTCTAAAGTTTTAAATTCCATGACTCACGCTAATGTCCCTCAAAATAGAGAACGCATATTTATTGTTGCTTTCGACCCACAGCAAGTTAAAAGCTATAACAAGTTTAAGTTTCCAGGTGAAATAGAATTAACTAATACTATCCACGATTTTCTAGAAATAGGAAAACAAGACGATAAATACTATTATCCTAAAACTCATCAATATTATCCAGAGCTTAAAAAAACAATTACTAAAAAAGACACTGTTTATCAATGGAGAAGAGTTTATGTGAGAGAAAATAAGAGCAATGTTTGTCCTACTTTAACTGCTAATATGGGAACTGGGGGTCATAATGTGCCACTTATAAAGGATGATTTTGGAATAAGAAAGTTAACTCCAAAAGAGACTTTTGCTTTTCAAGGCTATCCAATGGATAAGTTTATTTTACCACCTATTGCAAATGGAAGACTTTATATGCAAGCGGGAAATTCAGTTACAACAACATTAGTGGAAAGGATTGGCAATCAAATAGCAAAAGTATTATGAAAACATTTGTTGAAATAGACCAAGAAGATAACGGAAGTTATTTAGAACTCTTGTCAGCAGTCTCTAAACTTTCAGGGCTTTTCAGTGAAAGTTCAACCCCTTATATTAATTACAGAATAGCAGAAAATATATTTTGTGAAAGCTTTCATGCAGGAAATCTTGCTCGTACTGATACAGCTTTTGATGCTAAGTATAATACTATAGGGATTGGTTTAAAAACGTTTGTTTGCGCATCAGATAGTAAATCAGAAAAAATTGCTGAGTTTAATGCACTTTCTTCAGACTTAATGCACTTTAGAGGTAAAAAACTAGCACTTAGATTATCTGAATATAGGAATGAACGTATTGCGTTGGCTAATCGCACATACAATTTAGATAAATCTCTTTATCATATTGTTGCAAGAAGGGATAGTGAATTGTTGCTTTTTGAAACTGATTACGATAAAATAGATATTGAAAACATTCGTGTTCTAAAAGATAGAAAAACAGGTTTGCAATTTGAAGATGGTAAGAATCAATATAATTTCAACTACTCTAAAAACACTCTTTTTAGAAGATTTGAAATACCAGATGCAGCCTTTAGGCTTCCTGTTGAGATTATAGAGAACCCATTTGAGTTGCTTTTAGGTTTGTTTGAAAACAAGTTGTTAAAACCTGCTACTAACACATTAGTTCGTGGTGTTAATTATGTAATCCTTCCTCTTTATGGATGGAAGAACAGAAGAAAGTTTGTGTATGAAAAAAGCGGTTTGAATCAATGGAATGCAAGTGGAAGGAAAAGAGATTCAGGTGAGTTGTATATACCCATACCAAAAGAAATACATAATCTGTTTCCAGGTTTTTTTCCGCCAAGAGATAAGACTTTTGATTTAAAAGTTCCAACGGGTGATGTTTTTAAAGCAAAGGTTTGTCAAGATAATTCAAAAGCATTAATGACAAATCCTAATAAAGCACTCTCAGATTGGCTCCTAAGAAAAGTAATGAAGCTTAAAGAAGGAGAAGAGCTTGCTACAATTGAAAAAATGACTAAATTGGGTTTTGATAGTGTTATAATCTTCAAAGATGAAAATGAGAAATATAGGATAGATAAATCTAAGTTAGATAGTTTTGAAGAGTTTTTGGTTAATGTTTAATTGAGCAGTGAAGGCTTTTCTTAATCAGCAAAGCTTGCTCATTCTCATTAACTATCCAATCCCCCCACATCCACCATCTATCTAAACTGCCTCTACCCACAACAACAAAAAAAAATCGCCAAACATCCCTTCTAAAAAAAGATGAATAGCGATTCTCTGTGT
>CAZUHZ010000238.1:0-3265 GCA_964620895.1 uncultured Dysgonomonadaceae bacterium
AAAAATAATTTTAATTTTTCTTCCATATCAATTTTGTGTTATTAAGGGTAAACTTATTATAAACTTTGTTCCTTTACCTAAGTCGCTTTCAGCGCGAATAGTTCCGTTATGGTCGGTTACGATTTTATGTACGTAAGCCAATCCTAATCCAAATCCTTTTACATCGTGAACGTTTCCTGTAGGAATCCTATAGAATCTATCAAAGACTTTTTTTACGTATTCTTTTTTGATTCCAATACCGTTATCTTCAATCGAAATATACAATTTTCCTGCATCGTTCCACGTTTTCATCATCAGTTGAAGAGGGACATCCTCTTTGCGATATTTTATTGCATTGTCCAGTAGATTAAATAATACATTGGTGAAATGCATTTCGTCTATATTGACTTTATCTTCTACTGCTTGCAAATCAATGTCTAACTTGCCGTCAAATTTTTTAACCTTGAGGTCGTGAGTGTTAGCTACACTAACTATTAAATCATTTGCATCTTTCTCTTTCAATTTTAATGTAGCTCTTTGTCTGTCGAAGAGCGACATTTGCAACACCTTTTCCACTTGAAAGCTCAGTCGCTTTGTTTCATCGTTTATTACTCCTGATACATGTTTAAAAACTTCTGGCGATTTTGCAATCGATGAATCTTTAAGCATCTGTGCAGCCAATGAAATGGTTGAAACAGGAGTTTTTAACTCGTGGGTCATATTGTTGATAAAGTCGTTCTTCATTTCAGACAAACGTTTTTGTCTGAAAAGAGAAATGATTGTAAATGTGAAAGTTATCAACAGAATAACTGTGAATATTAACGATGGCACCACAAATGAAACTTCACTAAAAACGTGTTCCCCTTTTGTAGGAAAATAAACTCTTAGGTAGTTTAATTTTGACGGTGGGTCGTTTGGAAAAAGTACTTGCGTAAAAACTTCTTTGTCTTTTTTTTCAGGATAACCAGGAGAGGAATACACCACTTTGTTGTTTGGATTTACCACCTGAAAGCTGAATGGCACACTTAAACCGGCATTGCTCAATAATTCTGAGCGAATATATGAGTTTATTTTACGAAAATCTACACGCTCCTCAATGGGCTTACTACTAGCGCGATACATAATCTTTAAAATAACTTCGTTTTGTAAAGCTTTTTCGTGCAAATAACGCTTCGAGAAGGCTTGTTGCAACTCATACGAAGTTTTAGATATTGTATTTTGCCCATGCCCTGGTGAGATAAACACTCCTTGTTGAGGTTTATTGGTAGTTTCTGTTGTAATGTCGTAATCTATTGTAGTTTCACTCCCATCAGGGTTTCTTGTAGTCCACTGTTCTCTTTTTCTTGTCACAGATGTACTTCCCTGTTGAGGTTGATTGTATTTAGAATACTGCTCTTCAGACTCTGCAATATCTTCTTCAATAAACTCTAATGTTTGATCGAACTCCAAGTTTCTAGAAACTTGATATAAGCTTCTTTTTACAGACTCATCAAAATGCTCTCTTCGTGTTTCAAACGTTATCTGTATGTACTTTACTTGGAGAAATAGCAGTCCTAAAAATGCAACAATCATTACACCGGCAAGTATCCAAATAGTCGATTTTTTCATACTTCTTTTTTTTACTTACCTTTTTCTGTTTATAAAAAATATTTTCAAAGAACGCTTCTTTCTATTCGATTTAACAAATGAGTTCAATAATTGTTTAACATTTATCGTAATATTATTACAATGGAGCGTCTTTTTTCAGCAAATCTCTATTTTTCTCTATTTTTTCTAAATTAGAATTGCTTTTTGCGACTTCTCTCTCTATTTTTAAATCAAAAAGGAGCTCTTCTTTTGGTTCGAATATTAAGTTGTTCTCTATGAAATTTTGTTTCAACGGTAAAAATAGTAATAATCATTTGATTTATTATCCTTTAATCCGTAAAAGTTAAAATCGATGTTTGCTTCGATTGTTTCAATATAAATACTATACTGTTTGTTACAAGCAAAATGGATGCATTAATTCTCTGCATAATAAAGTGTTTGCTGTATCATTTTTATTGATAAATTTGCGAGTATATCTATTAATGCCATTTCAAATATGTTAGACAAACGCACTCAGCCTGTTGATTTCAACGATGTTGAAACTGCATTTAGGGGTAAATCCAATAGAGATTTACGATCGATGTATCTTCTATTTAAAGTTATGAATAGTCCTACCTGGGTTAGTTTAGGTAAAAAGTTAGTAAGCTTTGCTTTTGCCATTCACTTTCCAGTCGAATGGATATTCAAAAGAACTGTTTATAAGCATTTCTGTGGTGGTGTATCCATAGACAACAGCTCAAAGCTAATCGATAAGCTGTACGAAAGGAATGTATTGACTATCTTAGATTATGCTGTGGAGGGTGGCGATAATGAAGAGATGTTTGAAACAACATGTCATGAGTTGTTGAATGTTATAACTTATTCTCATAAAAACAAGAAGACGCCATTTAGCGCATTTAAATTAACTGGAATTGGCTCTTTAAACTTAATGACAAAAGTTAGCAACAACGAACATTTAACTGATTTGGAGACTAAAAGTTATCATTCGATTTTGAAAAGAGTGGATGATATTTGTAAACTGAGCTATCAATTAGATTTACCAGTATTGATTGATGCAGAATACTCATGGATTCAGCCAATGCTTGACAGAGTGATTCTCGATATGATGCGTAAATACAATAAAGAGAAAGCTATTGTTCAAAATACCTATCAAATGTACCGCCACGATAGGTTAGATGTCATTAAGAGTCATCATGCAATTGCAAAAGCTGAAGGTTTTTATTTGGGGTTCAAGATTGTACGTGGTGCTTATATGGAAATAGAGCGACAACGTGCAGAAAAGATGGGATATCCATCGCCAATTCAACCTAACAAAGAGGCTACAGATAAAGATTTCGACGAAATAATTCACTATTTAATCGAAAATATCGATACAATCTCTTTTACCATAGCTACACACAATGAAAAAAGTTCTCATCTTCTGACAACTTTAATCGAAAAAAATGGATTGCCACGCAACCACCCTCATATCTTCTTTTCACAATTATATGGTATGGGCGATCATCTAACCTATAACCTTGCTGAGGGTGGTTACAATGTGGTGAAGTATGTGCCTTACGGAGAAGTCAAAACGATGATACCCTATTTGATTCGTCGTGCCGAAGAAAATAGTTCAGTTGCTGGGCAATCTAGCAGAGAGTTATCTCTGATAAAGGAAGAGATGAAACGAAGGAGAATTGAAGAATAAGCTTATATTTAA
>CAZUHZ010000239.1:0-3254 GCA_964620895.1 uncultured Dysgonomonadaceae bacterium
ATATATTAAATAAAAAAATAATCATGAAACAAATCAAAAGTAAAAATCTACTTCTAAGCTTATTCAGCTTATTAATTATTATTGGTTTTGCTGCATGTAATGCAATGGCGGGACAAAATGATATAACTAATGATGAACTGGAGTCTGGCTTTATTAATCCGCCAAAAGCAATACAGACCAGTGTATATTGGTATTGGATATCAGACAATATATCGAAAGAAGGAGCCGTAAAAGATCTACATGCCATGAAAGAAGCTGGTATAAACAGGGCATTTATTGGCAATATTGGAATTGACAATTTACCTTATGGTAAAATAAAAATCTTTACTGATGAATGGTGGGAGGTTTTGCACACTGCACTTAAAACAGCTACAGAGTTAGATATAGAGATTGGCATTTTCAACTCACCAGGATGGAGTCAGTCTGGCGGACCATGGGTAAAACCCGAAGAATCAATGCGCTACTTAATTTCTTCTGAAACAAAAGTAACAGGCCCACAAAAGCTAAAGCTAAAGCTGGATAAACCTCATGAAGTTTTCGAAGATGTAAAAGTATTGGCCTGGCCTATAAACAAAGCAAACGAAATAATTAGCAATGAAAATGCTACAGTTTCGTCTGATCCAAATATAGCAAGTTTAAATGCCGCTTTTGATGGTAGTAATGAGACTGGTATAATTATACCAAATAATAAACCTACAACAATTGATATAGTAACAGAAAATGATTTTGTTGTAAGAAGTTTAACAATTGAATCGAAAGAAAAACCTATTAGAGCGAAAGGCATTTTCCAAGCCAGAGAAAATAGCAATGATGAATTCAAGACAATAAGAGAATTTGAAATTAACCGCACCAATCCTTCATTAAATGTTGGTTTTATTCCTTATGCCCCAATATCTATCTCAACAGGTAAAGTAAAAGCAAAAGAGTTTAGAATCATATTCCATAGTGAAAGAGAAGGAAGCGAAATTGCTGAAATAAAGCTTGAGTCAACACCAAGGATTGAAAACTATAGTGAAAAGACACTTGCCAAAATGTGGCAAACACCACTACCCTACTGGGATGCTTATCTTTGGCCTAATCAAGCAGAAATTGATGACTTAGAGACTGTTGTAAAATCAGGCGAAGTTATCGATTTAACGACAAGTATCTCTGAAGATGGAGTGCTCACTTGGGATGTTCCAGAAGGAGACTGGATTGTTATGCGCACAGGTATGACTCCTACAAAAGTAACGAACGGACCTGCGTCACCTGAAGGAACTGGATTGGAAATAGATAAAATGAGTAAAAAACATATTGAAACTCATTTCAATGCTTTTCTTGGCGAAATAATTGAAAGAATACCCGAGGCTGACAGAAAATGCTTTAAAGTGGTGGTTCAAGATAGTTATGAAACAGGAGGACAAAACTTTACTGATGGTTTTATAAACGATTTTAAAGAGCGATATAAATATGATCCTACTCCGTTTTTACCTACCTACAAAGGATATGTAGTTAACAATGAGGAGGAGTCTGATCGTTTTTTATGGGATATGCGTCGTCTGGTAGCAGATAAAGTTGCTTATGACTATGTTGGTGGGCTAAGAGATGTAAGTCATAAACATGGTTTAACAACATGGCTTGAAAATTATGGTCATTGGGGATTCCCTGGAGAATTCTTGATGTATGGAGGACAATCGGATGAAATAGGTGGTGAATTCTGGAGCGAAGGAGAATTAGGAGATATAGAAAATAGAGCTGCTACTTCCTCTGCACACATTTACGGAAAAACCAGAGTTTCTGCTGAATCAAACACTTCTGGTGGACCTGCTTACTCTCGTTTTCCTGCAATGATGAAGCAGCGTAATGACCGTTTCTTTGCTGAAGGAATAAACAATACTTTACTACACGTATATATAATGCAACCTTATGAGGATAAGAGTCCAGGTGTGAATGCATGGTTTGGAAATGAGTTTGACAGAAAAAACACATGGTTTTCTCAATTGGATGTTTACATAGAGTATTTAAAAAGAGTAAACTTCATGTTGCAACAGGGCTTAAATGTGGCTGATGTGGCTTATTTTATTGGTGAAGATACACCTAAGATGACGGGTATTGTTGATCCTGCATTACCAGTTGGATATCAATTTGATTATATAAATGCAGAGGTTATTGAAAAGTACATGACGGTTAAAGATGGATTATTAACCCTTCCGCATGGAACACAATATAAACTGATGGTGCTTCCAAAATTAGAGACAATGCGTCCAGAAGTATTAAACAAAATAGAACAACTTATTAATGACGGTGGAGTTATAATGGGTCCTGCACCTTCTCGCTCTCCAAGTTTGGAGAATCAGCCAGATGCAGACAAACTAATAAAAGAAACTGCAAATAAGATATGGGCTGATGTCGATGGTGTTAATGTGAGACACAAAAAGCTTGGCAAAGGTATGATTTTGAAAGGTATGTCAATGGAAGAAGCATTTGATCTAATTAATGTAGTTCCGGACTGTAAACTACCAGAAGACAACACTATTCATTATGGACATCGCACCTTAAACAGTGGGGCTGAATTATATTTTGTTTCTAATCAAACAAATGAATTGAAATCGATAAACCCAGAGTTTAGAGTAAATAAAATGCAACCTGAGCTATGGAATGCTACAACTGGTGAAATCAGAAGTTTGAAAGCTTTTGAACAAAAAGACAAAAGCACAATGGTGCCTTTACAATTAGCTCCTTACGAAAGTGTATTTATTGTTTTCAGAAATAAAACAACAAAAACACCTCAATCGGTAAATATAGAAACCAACTTTCCAAAACCTGAATTATTAGCTGATATTAAAAACAACTGGAAGGTTGATTTTGATTCAACTTACAAAGGACCAAAAGAAACGGTAACTATGGATAACTTGAAGGATTGGACAACTTACTCTGATGAACTAATTAAATATTATTCTGGAACAGCTATTTACAATAATACTTTCAACATAGAAAAGGTGTCAGAAGATAATGATATTACAATTAATCTTGGCAATTTAACTTCGATGGGCAAAGTATATATAAATGGTGAGTATGCTGGAGGAGTATGGACGCCACCCTATCGATTAAATATTACATCTTTTGTAAAAGAGGGAGAGAATGATTTAAAAATTGAAATAGTAAACAATTGGATGAACCGAATAATTGGTGATTTAAATCTTCAGGAAAGTGAGCGAACTACTTGGTGCTTTGTCAATCCATACAATGCTAATAGTAAATTGCAACCATCAGGT
>CAZUHZ010000240.1:0-3233 GCA_964620895.1 uncultured Dysgonomonadaceae bacterium
TTCATGAAATAGGTGTCGTCGAACATGTGTTTTGTTTTTTTCTTGTTAATGAGTTCTTGTTAAGTGTATTTGTCCCTTTGTGAGAAATTTTTCTTTTTATGCTGTGGATGATGTTGTATCAAAGACGCAATGCATTGCGTCTCTACATCACACCCCCAATGAAATATTAAATCTGATTTCATGGGGCAGATCTACGGTCACTGAGCGGAGCCGAAGTGTTGGAAATCGGCGCGAGCAACAATTGAAAATTAATTTTCCTGTGCTACTCCTATGGAGTAAAGAGCACTGCTCCCTTAAATCAACCAGCACTTTGCGGCTCTGCGCCTTTAGCCTTCTTTCTCTTTGCCTTTGCATATCTCGTGACTTACCTCCGCATCTCATTCTCATTAAATAGGGTAGGATAGTCCTCTTCTGAATGCTTTAGTATATGCCCAATCATCAACCTACGAAACCAACGCGATCTATTTTTAATCTTATACTTTTTGAGGTAATAGTCAATTAGTGCAAACTCCTCTTCGCTTACCATGAAATGAATTTTCTTTGTGCGGAGTTGCCGCTTAGGACTAGGCTCTTTTTTGTTTACTTTTTTCATTGTTGTTTTCAAACGCACCCTTTTTTTATTTAGGGAAGTCATACAGAACTATTGGGAAACTATTGCATAAAATCAACAGGTAAACCAATTTGCATACAAAAAAACGAAAAATAATCGCTTAAATAAAGTATTCTTGCCTATAATTTGTATTTTTACACGATAAGCATGCAAATAAAGAAAGGACTATTTAATTTGAGACTATGGCAAGACACAATGAACTTGGCAAAAAGGGTGAGCAAGCAGCTGCCGCTTTTATGAAGAGTAAAGGCTACAAAATTTTGAAGCGAAACTGGAGAATGTACCGTCATGAAATTGATATTGTAGCTGAGGATGAAGAGTATATCATCTTTGTTGAGGTGAAAACACGCACGTCGCGACAATGGGGCAATCCTGAAGATTTTATTGGCAATGCCAAAATAAAACGGATTGTTGAGGCAGCAGATTTGTATTTGCAAATCAATGATATTGAAAAACCAGCACGGTTTGATATTGTTTCGGCAGTGTGGGATGGAAACAATTTCGAGATAGAGCATATTGACGATGCTTTTATGTCGCCCGTTTTCTAAATAGTATTGATTTATTTATTTAAAAGAGTTGCAATTCAATTTTACATGAATATAGAAGAGCTGTATGATTACTGTATAGGTATCCCTAGCGTAGAGTCAACGTTTCCGTTTGATGAGGTGACACTTGTGATGAAATTGATGGGTAAAATGATTGCATTGATTCCCTTAGATGCTGAGGTGAAGACAGTGTCGCTTAAATGCGATCCAGATAAAGCCATCTCTTTGCGAGAACAATACAGTGGTGTGCAACCTGCCTTTCATATGCATAAGAGATATTGGAATTCAATTGAACTGCAGGGAGATATGCCCGATGAGGAGATAAAGAGATGGATTCATCATTCTATTGATGAGGTTTTGCGTAAAATGCCCAAGAAAAAACAGCAAGCGTATTATGGAAAAGCAAAAGAGTGATAGGGTGGTTGTAAGGATAGATGAAACTTCTTCAACCAACACAGAGCTAAAGCTTTTGCAGCAAAACAACCCCCTGCCTGAGGGCTCTGTAGTGATGACAGAGTTTCAAACACACGGGCGAGGACAGATGGGCAATTCGTGGTACTCTGGAAGGAGTAAGAATTTGCTGTTAAGCTTCTTACTTTATCCTTATGGTGTGAAGCCAAGAGATCAATTTATTATTTCGCGCATAGCATCCTTAGCAATAAAGAGGCTGCTCGATAGATATTTGCAAAATGTAACCATCAAGTGGCCCAACGATATCTATTGGAACAATAAAAAGATAGCAGGAATACTTATCGAAAACAGTTTGAGTGGTCAACATATCGATTACACCATTGTTGGTATTGGACTGAATGTAAACGAGGATGAATTCCCTCATCATTTACCAAATCCTATTTCAATGAAACAGATAGCGGGAATTGAGTTCGATAGAGAATTGTTGTTTGCAGAGCTAAATGATGAGTTGCTACTACTTTACCAATCAATGAAGCGAGGCACTATTGAATCGATAGAGCGAGAATATATGCAACATCTGTATCGCAAAGATGGAGCGCATTGGTTTGCTGATAAAAATGGACGCTTCAAAGCAACTATTAAAGAGGTGTTGACCTCTGGGCTTTTAGTTTTAGCGGTTAGCCGCAGTATAGAAGAACGAACTTATGCCTTCAAAGAGGTCTCTTTTGTGATTGATGAAGGCTAGAATTCAATCAAATTAGGCGGTTTTTACACGAAAGGTTGTATATCATATAGCTTACTATTCTATAATATGAACTTTTATTAATATTTTTGTAAAGATAATTTACAACAAAAACAGATATGTATGGCACAATATAAACGAGTTTTATTGAAATTGAGCGGCGAGTCGCTTATGGGAGACAAGCAGTATGGCATTGACGAAAAGAGATTGGACGATTATGCCCGTCAAATTAAAGAAGTTGCCGATATGGGTGTTCAGGTAGGCATTGTGATAGGAGGTGGAAATATTTTTCGCGGTTTAAGTGGTGCTGCCAAAGGATATGATAGGGTAAAGGGCGACCAAATGGGTATGCTTGCCACCGTCATAAATAGCCAGGCATTGAGTTCAGCTCTTTCTGCTATGGGGCAGAAAAACCAGGTATATACAGCTATCAGAATGGAGCCTATTGGCGAGTTTTACACAAAATGGAAAGCAATTGAAACACTTGAAGAGGGTGGTGTAGCTATTATTTCTGGTGGAACAGGCAATCCCTTTTTTACTACCGATACGGCGTCAGTTTTGCGCGCTGTAGAGATTGAGGCTGATGTGTTTCTCAAGGGCACGAGAGTCGATGGCATTTATACAGCCGACCCCGAAAAAGATAGCACTGCAACTAAATTCAATGAAATCTCTTTTGATGAGATTTACAATCGCGGGCTCAAGATAATGGACATGACTGCCACTACCATGTGTAAGGAAAACAACATGCCTCTTGTGGTATTTGATATGGATACAGTGGGCAATTTGAAGAAAGTAATCATGGGCGAGAATATCGGAACCCGTGTTTATACTGATACCAATACAAAGTAAAAACAGGTTTTTAGTTTATACTCTCAATTATATTACCTATTTTTGTTTATAACATATAAAATTATACTCCTATGAT
>CAZUHZ010000241.1:0-3226 GCA_964620895.1 uncultured Dysgonomonadaceae bacterium
GGCACAACACTATAAAGAGCATTCTCTGTAGCTCTATTGCCACCATATACATCAGATATAGGTTTCTTTATTGTTTGTGTGTTCACCATATCTTGTACTGCAAAGAACTTTCCGAAAGTTCTCAATACTTCAAATGAGAACGTAAATGCACTATTTAGTAATGCAATTAAAATTACATTCCTATCCGCTTTCTTTTTGATGATGTTCTTAATCTCTTCTTTATTTTCTAGCAACAGCTCGTTTAATGGGCTTTGTGGTATAATTTTGTTTACAATGCGCAAAGCTTTCTTAAGCCTGTTCTCTCCACTAAAATCAAGTCTCAGTTGCTCTATTATATAATCATTGCTATAGCTATCGTTGAGATAACTCTCCAATGCTGCAGCCAAAGTCTCAATAGGGATTCGTTGATTTATATCTATTGATTTATTATTCATTCTTTATTTCTATAAATGGAATTAGCACTTCCAATATGTGTGCTCCTCCATGTGTAACTAATTTATCATTGGTCGAAAAACTCAAATCGCTATTAAAATAAATAGCACCTTCTTGCTCAGTTATCGAACCTTTCAAATCGGGATTGTTATCTATAAATTCATCTTTTAACCACCTATCTGAATACTCAAGGTGTCTTTGACTTCTACTTCCCGATTTATTTGTTCCAAGTTTTTCACGACCTTTCAATCCTCTCCATCCTTTTGCTTGAATATTGCCATGATCTGTGGTTAAGAAAATTGTAAACCCAGCTTCTTGAAGCTTCTCTACTTTCTCTACAATACCGCTCTCCTCAATCCATCTTTGTGTGAAGTGCAATAAATCTTTATAATCTGTAGAGTTATGCATTCTTTCATCCAAGTCAGTCAACACAATGGCAAACTTGGTGATATCTCTTAAGTTATCAAAATCTACAGTATTATGGCAATATCTTATCTTGTGACTGCTAACATTTTTAATTTCCCAATATTCTTTCCAGAGTTTATTTTCACTCACTGGACCCTGTCTGTAATCTATTTCTGGAGCTCCACCTCTAAATATTGCTTGTCGCGAAAGTTGCGTAATTGAAGGAAGCCAAGATGATATCACATTTTCTTTTCTATTTGGAGGTAATATTTTGTTCAGTAGTTCGTATTGCCAATATGCCAAACCATCAACAACTATGAGGGCTATTTTCTCGTGGAGATAGTTAAAACTCAAATGGTCTAATATCTTTGAAACAATTTGAGGTTTTTTTACTGCACTCGAGTTTTTGGTTTGTTGAAAAGAGTGTTGTATATAATCTTGAAACATTACATTCACCTTGTTCACTGTAGTAATAAATGGATCAAACTCGGGAGTATCTATTGTTTCAGCTAAACCTTTCGATATGGTTCTACAAACAACAGCCCAATTAATAGTCTCTTCATTAGTCAGTTTAAGTATCGTTTCATCGAAAAGGTCGAGATCAAATACAGGTTTACTTGGGAAAGATATTTCTTGGCTCTCTGTTTTCTCAATCAATTTTAATGTCTCGGCTCTATTCAACCTCACAAATTGCTTTTGAGCAAATAGTTTGTCCAATAGCTCCAGTTCGAGGTTTACAATAGAAGGAATGTGGTAACCATTGAAGTAATTGTTTAAGCTAAACTCATTTACATGTGCTCTTTTTTCAATATCTTCTAAATAAGCACTATTATCTTTACACAATAATACTAATATTGCACCCTCATCTTTCAACTCAAACTGAATGCGTTGATTAATTTTGCTGCCATTCACAACATCTATTCCTGCAACATGCAATGCGTTTTGCACATCTTCTCTATACAAAAAACCATCATTGTTTTCTGTAAGAAAAACATCATAGTCTTGATGTCTTAAATCATTGGCAATATGTTCTATTAATCCCTTAACCATTTATTCTTATAGTTAATAAGTGCTTTGTTCCAGGAACTATCTTTTGCATCGATTGAAACTCTTTCAACCATTTTTCATGAGATTCTTCTAGTTTACGAAGTTTAGATTTTCTA
The DNA here is from genome assembly GCA_964620895.1 of uncultured Dysgonomonadaceae bacterium. GTDB lineage: Bacteria > Bacteroidota > Bacteroidia > Bacteroidales > Dysgonomonadaceae > UBA2632. The sequence goes on from CAZUHZ010000241.1 coordinate 2,001, forward strand.
ATATTTTCTATCCCTATTTTATTTATTCTCGATTTCTGAAAAAGATAAGAGTTTACTTTATTCTCTTTTTTCACCTTCATGCTCGCCATTAACTCTGCCTCTAAATTTTGGAACATAATGTATAGAGAATCCTCTAATTGAAACTCAACATTTGTCAGATTATTAGGATACTGTCTGCCATTTATCTTAAAGTTCGATGTCCCACTTATCAATCTATTCCATATATCATTGGCATACACTGCATACTGTTTGCCATTGTCCGCTATAAAAAAACAGTGATACTGCACCTTTCTTTCCAAACTATTCTTTGCACTCACCTCCCACAAACTCCAATAACCGGGAGTTTCCGCTCCATTTTCAGAAATAACTATAGGAGTACCATCTTCACTATTAAACTGTCCGTAGTTATTCAATATCTCACGAATCCAATCGTGCTGCAATGTGATGTGTTCTAAACCAGGATGGTTTAAAGATACTTCTGAGTCGAAAGTAATACGTTTGGTCTCATTGTTAATTTTCACGTCTGATATTCCTGATAAATCTTTGCTAATAGAGCCACCATTTATTATTGTATATTGTTGTATCAACGATTCTAACCAATATGGTAGTGGACTATGTTTTATATCAGAAGCTTTTTTGTATTCTATTTCCTCCTCTGCAACTAAGGGCATTATCCCTTCAGTACTTTTGTATTTGTTCAGCTTACTCTTTATTTCGTACAGCCAACTTTCGCCTGCTCGCTCAAACCGCTCTGGGTCTAAAAGACTTTGCAAGTAAAGGTTGTTCACTTTCTTCATATCGATGGTTGAGTCTAACACATCGGAAGTTTTATCGATACCCAACTGTTCGATAATGTTGTTTAGTTTCTCCTCAATCACTTCATACACCCGCAAGTCAACACTGTTGTTTGTGAGCATATTGTAAGCATGCACTTCGTGCTTCTGACCAATTCTATCTACCCTACCAATTCGTTGCTCTATCACCATAGGATTCCAGGGCAAGTCGTAGTTTACAACAATATGGCAAAACTGCATATTCAACGACTCCCCAGCTGCATCTGTACCTATTAGTATTTGAGCTTCATTTTTGAAAAATGTTAAGGCTCTTTTGCGAGTGTCCAAATCTTGACCACCATTTATTTGAGATACTTTATATCCATTCCTCTCAAAGAATTGAAAGAGCATTCTTTGTGTAGTTCTAAATTCAGTGAAGATAAGTACTTTCAA
>CAZUHZ010000242.1:0-3226 GCA_964620895.1 uncultured Dysgonomonadaceae bacterium
CATGCTATTTGTTGAAAATAGGTGTCACTGACAAAAAAATTGCACATATACTCTCTTAAAAGACAAAAAAAGTTTATATTTGCAACCACAAAAACAGGAGGCATGCAAATGCCTCTATTTTTGACATCACATATTGATAATTATATAAAAATCAAACAATAATAAAAAAGTAAAGTGTAATGTTAAACAAAGGATTTATAAAAACCTTCGCTATACTACTCGGGCTTATTAGCTTGTATTACCTATCATTTTCAGTGGTAAGTAATATTTACAACAGTAAAGCCGAAACGTATGCAGACGGAGACTTGAACCTAAAAACTGACTATCTTGATTCACTATCAACAGAGAAAGTTTATTTAGGCTACACATTAAAAGAGATTCGCGAAAAAGAAATTGGTTTAGGACTCGACCTTAAAGGCGGTATGAACGTAATTTTGGAAGTGGACGCTAGAGGAGTATTGAGTTCGTTGGCAAATAGCGATGACCCTCAATTTAACCAAGCGTTACGCGAAACAGTTGCTGAAAACAGAAAAGGAAGCTCGCAAGACTTTATCTCTCTTTTTCAACAAAAATATCAAGAAATTGATCCGAATGCAAAACTAGCAAACATTTTTAGCATTACAATGAGCGACCGCGTTAGTCCATCAGACTCAAACGACAAGGTTGTTGCCGAATTGCGAAAAGAATTGGTTAGTGCTGCCGACAACTCATTCAATGTGTTGCGTACACGTATCGACCGATTTGGTGTAGTTGCTCCAAACATTCAAAAATTAGAACGTGCCGAGCGAATTCTTATTGAATTGCCAGGTATCAAAGAACCCGAACGAGTGCGTAAACTACTACAAGGTAGTGCCAACCTAGAGTTTTGGAAAACATACAACGCAAATGAATTAATGAATGGGTTCAACGACATAAACGCCCGTTCTACTGCTTATGTAGCTTCAAAACAAGCTGATGCATCAAAAGAATCAGCAACAGACTCGCTGACAGAAGAATCGACATTGACCAAAACAGAAGATGTGGAAGAGTGGAGCACAAAAGAAATTACTATCAACAAATCTTTCACTCAATATTTTGCTGAACCCTACTTTGCTATGGGTGGAGGCTCTGGAGCTATTGTTGGTACTGCTTCTAAAAACGACACAGCTACAATAAACTTTATGCTGGATAAGTTTAAAGACTCATTCCCAGGCGATGCTCGCTTCAAATGGGGCTTTAAAGCAGTTGATGCACGCGAAACATACTTCCAACTGTTTGCATTGCGTGGAGATGGCTCAAAACGCGGGCCTGCACTTGATGGCGATGTAGTAACATCTGCTCGTGCAGATGCAGGACAAAAAGGTTCAGCTTGGGAAGTGAGCATGCAAATGAACTCAAGTGGCTCGAGCCGTTGGGCAACCATTACTGGAACTGAAAAAGGACGTGCCATTGCTATTGTCTTGGACGGGTATGTATATTCTGCTCCAAACGTAAACGATAAAATTGAAGGTGGACGTTCACAAATTACAGGTAACTTTACGCCCGAAGAGGCGAAAGACTTGGAAAACACCCTGAAGTCGGGTAAGATGAAAGCTGGTGTTCGTATTGTACAAGAAGATATTGTTGGTCCATCATTGGGTCAAGAAGCTATTAAAGCAGGTTTGATATCGTTTATCTTAGCACTGGTTGTTTTGTTTGCATTTGTTTATCTACTCTATGGATTTATTCCTGGAAGCATTGTAAACGTAGCTTTATTGCTCAACTTTTTCTTTATACTTGGTGCATTGGCTGCTTTCCAAGCAGTGCTTACTCTACCAGGTATTGCGGGTATGATTCTGTCGTTGGGTATGGCGGTTGACGCTAACGTACTTATCAACGAGCGTATCAAGGAAGAGTTAGCTGGAGGCAAGGCGTTGCGAAAAGCAGTAGAAGATGGATACAAGAATGCTTTCTCTGCAATTTTCGACTCTAACTTAACAACAGTTATTACTGCTATTGTACTAGCATACTTCGGAACAGGACCTATCAAAGGATTTGCCATTACATTGATTATTGGTATTCTATCATCGTTTCTTACTGCAGTGTTCCTTACTCGTTTGGTTTACGAAGCACAATTTGCAAAAGGAAAATGGCAAGAACTTACTTTCACTACCAAGTTGGCTGATAGAATATTTAAAAAGCCCAACTTTAAGATTCTTGAAATTAGAAAGAAATCTTTCATGGTTGTAGGTGCTTTTGTTATAATAGGTGTTATATCTCTAGCAACACTAGGACTAAATAGGGGTATCGACTTTACTGGTGGTAGAAACTATGTGGTGAGATTTGAAGAGCCAGTTAACACGGGTGATATTCAAGAGTCATTGGGTGAAGCATTTGGTGAGAGCGTTAGGGTAATTACTATTGGTGCTAGCAACCAAGTACGTATCTCTACCAACTATATGATTGATAGCGATGATCCAGATATTGAACTCGAAATTAGAGGTCTTCTTGCCGAAGGTCTTACCGAATATATTGCTCCAGGAGCAACTATCGAAGATTACATCCAAAGCTCACAAACCGTAGGACCAAGTGTTGCTAAAGATATTGTGCAAGGTGCTTTCTGGGCACTGCTTATTGCACTCATCTTTATGGGAATATATATTCTGGCACGTTTCCGCAACTGGACTTTCTCAGTAGGAACTATCACAGCTATATCTATTGACGCATTTGCGGTGATTGCATTGTATTCATTGCTCTACAAGATTATGCCATTCTCCATGGAGATTGACCAAACGTTTGTTGCAGCAATTCTTACTGTAATTGGATACTCGGTGAATGATAAGGTGGTAGTGTTTGACCGTATTAGAGAATATAGAACACTATATCCAAAACGCAACCTATTCGAACTTATCAACGATGCATTGAATGCCACCTTGGCAAGAACTATCAACACCAGTGTGAGTACCATACTAGTTATTATGATGATACTCTTCTTTGGTGGAGAGGCTATTAGAAGCTTTGTATTTGCCATGTTGATTGGTATTGTTGTAGGAACTTTCACTAGCTTGTTTATTGCAGCACCAATTGCATACAACTTGATGTCAAGAAAAGTAGAAGAAGAAGTAGTAGTTGTGAGACCTAAAAAGAAGAGATAAATAACTATACACAACTAACCTATACTAAAAAATAAATTTATAAACGGATTGCAATATTGAATTGCAGTCCGTTTTTTTTGTATATCCTACACAGAAATCATCAGTAAAACATG
>CAZUHZ010000243.1:0-3210 GCA_964620895.1 uncultured Dysgonomonadaceae bacterium
TTTTTTAGATATTTGAAATATATTTAAATTCCCTTTTTTTGCTTCGCAACACTCCCCAACGAAATATGCTCTTTAATTTCATGGGGCAAGCGGTTTGCAAAACCGCGCGAGCGCATTGTTTTTTCTGCGCTGGCGATTGAATGGGCAATCGGTAGAGAAAATTCATGAATTTTATCTACCCACATCCCATTAATAATTGAAAATTGAGAATTACCCCATACCATACCACACCCCATACCTCATACCACACCTCACACCTCAAAAGTCCATTGTCATCTTGAACGCAGTGAAAGATCTGTTTAACAAAGTAGTGAAGTTAGATAGATTCCTCACGTACGTGTCGGAATGACAGGGTTTTTTACCACACCCCACACCCCATACCACACCCCATCTCTACAATTTTTAATATCAAACTAAACGTTTTGCCTTCAAATCTATCTATACTCTTATAGCAAAAACATTAACCCCTCATTAATTGTTTCATAGAGAGGTTTAACACATACACTGCAACAAAAGAAGTAACGAAAACAGACGATTATGAAAAAGACACTACTCATTATATTTACCTTACTGATAGCCATGACGCATCAGGCACAAAACAAACCTACTATGAATGACAATACATATACCAATCTGTGGAAAGAGGTGGCGGAGATGGAAAAGAAGTCACTTCCTAAATCAGCCTCTGATATTGTAAACACAATTTTGAAACAGGCGGTGGGCGACAAGAATAGTCCGCAAGTTATTAAAGCGCTTATTCATCAAGGAAAGTACGACCTTGCAATTGATGCGGAAAACGACACACTGATGTTTCACAACTTGAAAGAGATGTTGCTATCTACCAATGATGTGGTGGAGCAGGCGGTAATTAACTCTATGTTGGCTGAACTCTATTTAGACTATTACAGAAAAGAAGCGTGGATTATTAATCAACGAACTCAATTGGCAGATTTTGTGCCTGCTGATATGAAGGAGTGGACTAAGAATAACTTTTTCGACAAAGTGGTGATGCATGCCAGTGCGTCATTGACTGCGCAAGTTGAACTGGAAAGTACAGAAGTGAAAGCCTATGCAACAGTAGTCAACCTAAAAGAAGACTCTCGTGAGTTTTATCCCTCTATGTTCGATTTTTTGGCACTGCGTGCTTTAGATATATTGAAGGGCGTGGACGATGATCAAGATTTGAGTCGCTCGTTGAGCAAAGCAGGTATTGATAAGGAAACATTGTTTGCTCCTGCCAATGAGTTTGTACAACTATCCATTGAACCAGATGCTGCCAATTATAATCTACACGTGTTTGCGGTCTATCAAAAGCTACTCTCTTCATTGCAAAGTAGGGGCTTAAACAAATCAGTTGTGTTGGTTGAGTTAGACAAAATGAACTACTTAAGAAGATTGGATGCTGCTTACAAACTATATGCTTTTGATGCATTGCAGCAGCTATTGGATGAGTGGAAAGATAAAGCGTTTAGTGTGGAGATAGTGAATGAGATGATTCCTTTTTATGAAACATACGAAGTGGGAGGTTTTATAGATGAACATGAGGGAGGCGAAAACCACTCAAAAACTAAGGAGTTATACAATTTATTGCAAAAGACAATTGCTGCGTTTCCTAATTATGAACGCATCAATCTGTTAAAAAATAGACTGCCAGGTATTACTAATCCAGTCTTTGCAGTTGAGGGGGAGAAGTCGTTCACCTCATCAGCCGTGAAGCAATGGAGTCTGAACTATAGAAACATCAAACAACTTAAGGTTAAATTATATAGCATATCCTCTCCGTTTGGAATAGAATATGACTATTATAGTCGCAGTCAATTGAACGATGAGGAGAAAACATTTGTCAAAGAGATTGTTGTTCCATTGAAGGTAGATGCGCCTTATACATTTTACGAAGATTCTTTTACAGTGAGCATCAATGAACCAGGTGCCTATAAATTGGAGTTTGATGCTGACGCACAATTAGACCCTGATGCTCGATCAGATTATTACTTTTCTGTTACTGATTTGGCTTCGTTTGCTCGCTCTACGTCTGATACTAAGCGCGAGATATATGTGGTGAACCGCACTACTGGCAAACCAGCGGTAAATGCAAAGGTAAATATCTATCAGCGAGCCAATAGGGCGCGCGACACCAAGCCTACGTTGTTGAAAACCATCCCAGTGAATAGTTTGGGGTTGGCGGTGTTTGAGGGAGACACCAAAGGACAGACATTGTATTATCATGCTGTGGTAGGCAATGATAATGGGTTGCCGTTGACTGGAATACCCTACAATTACTACAAACGAGCAGAACCTGACAAAGACAAAACAACAGAAACTATTTCTGTCTTTACCGATAGAAGTTTGTATCGACCAGGACAGGTAGTCCATTTCAAAGCAATAGCTGCCACAAGTAAGGACGATAAGCACAAGGCTACAGCCAATAAACCAATTGAGTTGGTGCTGCTTGATGCTAATCGTCAGGAAGTAGCAAAGCAAACCTTAACTACCAATGAGTTTGGCTCTGTGGGAGGTGAGTTTGTGCTTCCTCAAGGATTGTTGACAGGGCGTTTTAGTATTAAGGCAGATGATAGTTATACCTACTTTCAAGTAGAAGAGTACAAGCGACCAACGTTTGAAGTGACTTTCGATAAGATAGAGAAGTCTTACAAGTTTGGTGAAGAGGTAACGTTGAAGGGTAAAGCCGAAAGCTTTTCGGGCATACAACTACAAGATGCAGAAGTGAGCTACACCATTGGGCGCCAAAAAGCGTGGTGGTGGAGATGGGGTGGTGGTCGTCCAGAGCATTACGATGATGGAATTGTAATAACTGACGATAAAGGGGAATTTGAAATACAATTTACTCCACAACTAACCGATGCGGATGATGGTGAACATGCCATTTATTCTTTCACAGTGGAGGCAAGTGTTACCGACTTGAATGGTGAAACGCAAGTGGCAACATACTCCATCACGGTGGGTACGATATCGATGGTGTTGTCTATAGATATGCCTGATAAGATGGAGAAGGATTCGCCCAACGAAATAAAGATTGAGGCAAAGAACTTGGATGGAAATGACATCAAAGCAAAAGGAACGTATCAACTCTTTGCGTTGGATGATAATGATTCTATTCAACAGCAAGTGAGTGAAGGCACTTTTGAAACAGGTGCTCAAACCGAGCTGATAGATAAACTAAAAAGTAGCCCTTCGGGCAACTATAGAATA
>CAZUHZ010000244.1:0-3206 GCA_964620895.1 uncultured Dysgonomonadaceae bacterium
AACTCCTCAATTGGGATTCTTAGAACCTGCTCGTTACCTGAAATTAAAATGATTTCGTCTTTAATCGAATATTCAAAATCACCACTGTTTTCTGAACGCAATATTTTTTATAATTGGATAAACTATACCTTCCAGCTTTTCGATATCTTTATCCCCTAGAAACAATTGTTTATCGCCTAATAATTTAAAAAGAGTGTAAATCTCACTCCATTCCCCTTTGTTGCCAGTGATCATTTGCAGTTGAGTTTTTCTATTATTTTTTTCGCTGTCGCTTGAATTGCAGGAACAGCAACTGAATTTCCGAATTGTTTATATGCTTGTGCATCTGAAACTACAATTTTAAAACTATCGGGAAAGCCCTGAAGTCGCGCCCATTCACGTGGAGTCATTTTCCTAATGCCTTCACGATTTACCTTTCCTGAGATATTTGTTATTGGTTTGAAATTGGTCAATCTATCATCAAAGACCAAGTTCCTTTCTCTGCCCATACCACCGCATACAACAGCATTTGCAGTTCCATCATTAGGTATTATTTCATAACCAAATCCATTCCCTTTACTTTCGTGACGAGCTCTGTGGTTTTTTAAAGTTTGCAGATAAGTGGTAGATAAATAGTATTTCACAGAAACCTCATTCTGCTCTAAAACATCCTCTAATATTGCATCTTTATTTGTTGGTTCTGGGTATTGAAACTCATCTACCCCCAAGTCTTTTCTAAACCCCACAATAAAGATACGTTCTCTATTTTGAGGAACTCCAAACTCTTTTGCATTTATCACCTGAGGCTCTGGAACATAATAGTTTAAATCTTCACGCAGAACATGTAGTATTGTTGCTAAGGTTTTCCCTTTATCGTGATTTCTTAAACCTTTCACATTTTCAAGAAAGATAGCTTTTGGCTGTTTCCTCTTTATGATTTCTGCAACATCAAAAAACAATGTCCCTCTAGTGTCTTCAAAGCCCCCACGTCGTCCTGCTATCGAAAATGCTTGGCACGGAAAACCTGCACAGAGAATATCAAAATCATCAGGAATATAACTTTTTGTTTCTGGTTGTGTAATATCCCCAAACGGAACCTCACCAAAGTTAGCTTCGTATGTTTGTTTTGAATATTTATCCCACTCGCTTGTATAAACACATTTTCCACCAAGATTTTGAAGTGCTAGGCGAAAACCTCCAATCCCTGCAAAAAGATCAATAAATTTAAACTTCGGATTTTCGGGTTCTGGAAAAGGAACATCTTTCTTAAAGTTGAAAAGTATATATTGCAACGCAACTTCAGCAACATCAGAAGAAAACTCTTTATCTGGATACTTTTTTTCTAATGCACTTTTCACATGTTTTACTGCTTCTTTTTTGTATGTATTTGATGCCTTATTTTCATGATTATATAAATAATGAGTTAATGCAGATTCACCATGTTCAGATTTCTCAATCAACCTTATCTTAAAAGCTTTTCCACAAACCTCTTCAAATGATATTGTTTCTTTTAGTTTCATCAAATTTCCCCCTCATCAAAAAAAATTATTTATCTCAATTCCAAATGCAATAGCAAGCTTTTCGACCAACCCAAAATCACCATTTTCTGTTTCTTTCCGCATTCTATATTTTATATCAAAATTCTACATTGACAAAGATAAGAAAATTCAAACTAATGCAAATAATAATATTTTGCACATCAAAGGTGTAGCTATCTCTCACCGTTTTTCTTTCTCTACATAAAGGTGAAGACATCACTCGGGGGTTTTTTTGACTTTATCTCCAAATATACAAAACAAAATCTTGTAGGACTAGGAAATGCAATTTTTTGTTCGTGAGATGTAGTTTTTTTATTTGAGATGATGGGATATTTTCTTTGTGATTAAAGAGTGACCCTGCTGAGTGAACTACCCCCACTACACGTCTCCTTTTCCTTTAAACAACCAAACAAAAGGCTCACTTAATACTGAGTAATCAACAATATTGAAAAGTGTGTCGAAACTTCGATTAACCGTTTGTTCCTGACAACAATATTTTCATGACTCAGTTGCCTCTCAAGTACAATTGTTGCTTTATGAATATGTTTACAACAAACAGTTTATGGGTAATTTATTTAACTCTTTGATTTATTGTTATATCCATTACTCATTATAGTTTTATTTTATATATGATGAATTTAATTCACTTATTTGCTTTTTTATATTGATATAATTACCTACATTTGCTGACAAATCAACAAGAGATACTCTTAACTGTTGATATACCAATACATATATATACATCATTTTAAAAAAGCATCTAATGCAAAAAGCACAGATAATTATGGAAAGAAAAATCAGTTACTACCTGAATGGCATCACAACAACAAAACCTTACAAAACTATTACACTCGTCGATGTGGTGAAAGCAATAAAGTGTCAAAAGTCGAAAAAACTAACCAAAGCCTTACGGGCAATTGCAAACGAAGAGCAGGCAGCTAAGTTTAAAAGAACGCATTTTGACTATGCCACCTTCTCTGGCACATTTACCAAAAGAGCCAATGGAAGCCTTGTAGAGTATTCAGGGCTTGTTACCCTAGATTTCGACGATGTGGATGTAGAAGATACAAAGCATAAACTGCTCACTCAAACCGACTTTGATGTAGCCTTGCTATTTGTATCTCCATCGGGCAACGGCATTAAAGCAATTGTGCCATCCACCACACCCGACATGCATGTGCAAGCGTTCAGCATGTATCAACGCTACTGCAAAGAAGAGCTTGGCTTGCAAGTGGACGAGTCGGGCAAGGATGTGGCAAGAGCCTGTTTTATTGCTCACGACAGGGATGTCTATTTCAACCCCAACTACAAGTGGCGCAAGCTCGAAAAGTATTGGGACAATCCTCCATCTACACTAACCCCACAGCAAGCATCACATGGCTCACCACAAAGCAACACTGTGCCGTTTGACGGCATATCGCCCTTTGATGAGTATAACAATAGCAATGATTTTATAGTATTGTTGGAAGCCCACGGTTGGCGCCGATGCGAAGAGCACAGCGATAGAATAAGATTTACGAGACCTGGAAAAAAGAGTGGCATCTCTGCCGATTTCAAGTTTTCGAAGAGGGTGTTTTATGTGTTTACAGACAAAACAGCTTTCACGGCTTCTAAAGGATACACCCCCTCGCAAGTGTTTTCGACACTAGAGTGTGGTGGAAACTACAAAGAGGCTCACAGGAAACTGTT
>CAZUHZ010000245.1:0-3188 GCA_964620895.1 uncultured Dysgonomonadaceae bacterium
CTTCGGCAGCACCAAACGGAATAGCTGTTTCATCAGTAGGAAGATAGCTATCTGCATTGATTGTCAGAATATGATTATTGATTGATGCGTCGCCTGCACCCGACAAATTAAAATAAGAATGATTGGTCAGATTCAAGATAGTTGGCTTATCGGTAGTAGCTTTGTAATCTATTATCACTGCGTTTTCGTTGGTAATAGTATAGGTTACAGTGACAGCTAAGTTGCCTGGATAGCCTTCTTCGCCATCCACAGACAAATAATGCAATTGAATAGAGTTGGCTAGCACCTCTTTCACATCCCACACCACAGCATTAAAACCTTTAATGCCACCATGTAAGCTGTTGGGCCCATTGTTTATAGCCAACGAGTATGTTTTGCCATCGAGCTCAAACTTACCATTAGCAATTCTGTTGGCTACTCGCCCACAAACTGCACCAAAGTAAGGTTCAGAAGAAGTTAAATAGTCATCAATAGAGTCGTGTCCTGTAACAACATCAACCAACGCTCCATTTTTATCGGGTACCATAAGCGAAACAATTTTCGCTCCATAATTGGTAACAGTCAATTCGCATCCATTTTTATTGGTAACAACAAATAAATCTGTTTTTTTATTATCAACTACTTTTTTGAACTCATCAACAACGAGTCCACTTTTAGTATTATTTTTGGTAGAATCCATATATATAAGTGTTATTAGATGTGTGTTTTTTATATTCGTGTAAAAATAACACATCTAAATCAATAATCATATCTGGATATATGTGTTATAAAACATATAACCTAGCACAACGAGTATAAAGAGCCCGTTTGTTAAAGAATCTCTTCGTTTTTTCTACTTTTTTACGAGTTGCCCCTTTCTATCTCTATATGCTACAATAATAACAAGTATCACATCAAATTATAGACCCAATACTATAAACATAAGATTTAGCAGATAAAACCGACAAAATAGGCAATACATTTGCTATAACATAAAGCATCTAATAATCCTCTCACAGAAAAGAATCATGCATATATTATTAGAACAAGGGCGATGGATATTCGCCATTGTCCACTAGTTCTTTTAATTTATTTACTACAAATGGTCTATCTTCAATATATGTCACACCAAACCATTGTGCAGTGGTATCTAGCACCCTCATCTCAATTTTTTCCTCAACAATCAAATCATTTACCAAAGTAGGAATAAAAAATTCAGCCTTCAGCTTCTCTTCATTCTCTTTCAAAAAATCTACAAATGCTAGGTCAGAGTATTCAAAATAATCTGGTGTAAAACCAAACATATTCATCGACACAGGCTTATTATCGGGAAGAGAAATCCAATCATCGTTCTCATCTTTAAATTTCACAACACCATCTATTCTCTTTATCTGTGTGCGTTCAACAATACCTGTAAGATTGCTGTTTTCGTCAGTTTCACAAACACCACGTGCTACCGTGCCACTTTCCGACAAAGTATTGCCAACTCTATAGCCTACCATGCAATATTTGTTTGTACTGTCTTCTAGTTGCAACAAGAAGTTAGCCATCACTTCATAGCTTTTTCTTCCGTAAAAATCATCTGCATTAATCACTGCAAAAGGCTCGTTTATCACACTTTTTCCCATCATCAAAGCATGGTTGGTGCCCCATGGCTTCACTCTTTCAGGGTTTAACTCAAAACCTTCGGGCAAATTGTCCAACTCTTGGAAAACAATCTCAACAGGAAGCAAGTGTTCATATTTTTTTGCTACTTTATCTTTAAACTCCTCCTCGAATGACTCGCGAATAACAAAAACAATCTTCCCGAATCCTGCTTTCACAGCATCGTAAATAGAATAGTCCATAATTGTTTCACCATTTGGTCCTAATCCGTCTAGTTGTTTCAATCCTCCATAACGACTACCTAATCCTGCTGCTAATACTAATAAAGTTGGTTTCATATTTTAATTATCTTGATTATTTTTTAATGCTTACAAATGTATGGCTTTTATACCATAAAAAGAAAAAATGAGTAAAGATTTTACATCGCTATTCTCACAATCTGTTCTACATTCACCCCTACCCCACCATTTTTTCGAATGCTTTCCATAAATTATCTTCGGGCACGGGTGCAGTTATATCTATCTCTTTTTTCGATACTGGATGAATAAACGATATGCCACGAGCGTGCAAACTTATACTTCCATCTCTATTGGAACGTTTAGCCCCATATTTCAAATCGCCCTTTATAGGACAACCAATCTGCGCTAATTGTACACGTATCTGATGGTGACGACCAGTTTCAAGCTTCACTTCAATTAGATGATAATTATCAGATTGGGCAATGAGTGAATAATGCAAAATAGCCTTTTTAGTATTCTTCCTCTCGGTATTATAGGCTGACGATTTATTTCTCTTATTATCTTTTATGAGATAATGTACTAAAGTACCCTTGTCACTCGCTGGACGATTTTGCACAATAGCCCAATAAATCTTATCCACCTCATCGTCTCTAAACATTTTATTCAGCCTCGACAAAGCCTTGCTAGTTTTTGCAAAAACCACAATACCACTTGTTGGGCGGTCTAACCGATGCGTGACTCCACAAAAAACATTGCCTGGTTTGTTGTATTTTTTTTTCAAATACTCTTTCACCATTTCCGATAAAGGCTTATCACCAGTTTTGTCGCCTTGCACAATTTCTGATGAAGCTTTGTTTACCACAATAAGGTGATTGTCTTCGTATAGTACTGTCATACATTTAACCTTTCGCTCATAATTATTTTTGCAATATGCAAATATAGCAACGTTTGACAAAAAGAAAAAACAAAAGAAATTCTTAAAAACATTTCAGACCTCACATAGTTGTCAAGGGTTACCTGCAATATTATGTGTTCTGACTAATTTATTTTTTATACACAGCAATAACAGTCCGCATCTACGAAGCTACAGGTTGTATTATAATCAAAGTTACAACAGACGAGGCTCCTACTGGAGCTAAAGTTGCTCTGCATTTTCAATTATCTATAAATAAGTCAAGCTAAAGAAACAAGTGCGAACATCCCTTAAAACAGATTGCAAACTAGCGCATCGTTAGATGCAGCACTGCCTGTAGTAATCGAATCACCCAACCAACCTCAAGCTTCGTAGAAGCGGACTGTAAAAAATAAACAAGGATGTTTTAATAATATAGTAACATGTAAAACATGTAATTTTTATAACAATAT
>CAZUHZ010000246.1:0-3181 GCA_964620895.1 uncultured Dysgonomonadaceae bacterium
GCCGATATGGTAGAAAAATACTGGAATGCAGCGGAAGGAACGCTACAGAAAGAACAGCAAGAATAGGAAAGTAGAAAATTTATGGCTATTAAATTTCAATATAACAAAACATCGCAACAGGTACTTGAGAAAAATCTCAGCTTAAGACTGCGTGCTCTTCCCACTCTTCAGAGTAAAGAGAGTGCACTGCGCATGGAGGTGAAAAAAGCCAAAGACCAAATAGATGAACTAGACCACGAACTAGAAAAAGAGATAGGCTCGTATGACAAAATGGTGGGGCTGTGGACAGAGTTCGACGCCACACTTATACGAGTGAAAGATGTGAATCTGTCGAAAAAGAAAATTGCTGGTGTGCCCATCTATGTGTTAGAGGGCGTGGAGTTTGAAACCAAGCAGTTTAGCGTTTTCAATAGACCCAAATGGTTTTTGGACGGTGTGAGCTTGTTGCAACGATTAGGAGAAATAGGAATAAAACGCAATTTTTTTGAACTCAAATTGAGGAAGTTGGAGTATGCCCGCAAAAAGACAACTCAAAAAGTGAATCTTTTCGAGAAAGTGCAAATACCGGGTTACGAAGATGCCATCTTGAAGATAAAACGATACTTGGAAGATGAGGAAAACCTCTCAAAATCGTCACAAAAAATTATGCGTGCTAAAAAAGATGCAAGAGCAGAAAAGGAGGATTCGATATGGTAAAAAAAATGAAAAAGTTTTCTTTTTTGATCTATCATAAAGATTATGACCTATTCTTGCAAGATTTGCGCCAGCTGGGGCTCATTCATGTTGCCCAACAGTCAAAAGCTGTGGAGTACAACGATGAGCTGGAAGGCTACCTGAGCCAATTGAAAAAACTGCAAGAGGCAAAAAAGATAGTGCAAAAGGCTACATCCGACGATAAAGAGCCTACAACCCCCAATGCGGCTGATCTGAATTTGGGATACCAGATACCTCAAAAGATTGAAAAGATTGAAGAGAATATCGAGGTTTTTAATCAGCAGTTGCAAGTAGCCTCAAAAGAGCTAGAATCGCTCCAACCTTGGGGCAATTTCGACACGTCGATAATCAAAAAACTAGAGCAAGCTGGTTATATAATCAATTTTTTCTCTATCCAAAAGAGTGCATACAATCCCGAATGGGAAAAAGAGTACAATGCAATACTCATCAATCAATCGGCACGCTATCATTTCATTACAGTCACAAAGCAAGACAATGTGGCAGAGGAGCTAGGCTTAGAAGCAGTAGAGCTTCCAGATGTGTCTTACAACGATTTGTGGAACCTGATTGAATCAATAAAAGAGAAGCAAATAGCAGAGAAGCAAAAAATAAAAAATCTTTCGGCAGACATCCCCTCTATCGATGCGGCAATAGCAGACATTGAGTCGCAAATATCGTTGAAAGAAGTGGTGTTGAATACAAGTAAAGTAGCCGACGATAAACTGATGATGATGCGAGGCTGGGCTCCAGAAGAAAACGAGTCTAAAATTGTATCCTATCTTCAAGCCAAAGAAGCTTACTACGAAGTGACAGACCCATCGCCCGAAGACGATGTACCTATTAAGTTGAAAAACAATAAGTTTTTCAAACTCTTCGAGCCCATCACCAAGCTATACATGTTGCCACAATACAACGAGTTGGACTTGACCCCCTTCTTTGCTCCCTTCTTTATGATATTCTTCGGACTATCGTTGGGCGACATTGGCTACGGTCTGTTTCTGTTTGTAGCAGCAACACTCGCCAAGGTGTTTATGAAATCATCGTTGGGCGATTCATTCAAGTCAATACTATCGTTGGTGCAAGTGCTGGGTATTTCCACCTTCTTTACAGGATTCTTGACAGGCGGATTCTTCGGAGTTGACCTCTACGAAATAGACTTGCCCATTGCAATAGCATTGAAAGAAAATCTATTTTTAGACAACAATGTTATGTTTAGCCTATCACTGGTGTTGGGTGTCATACAAGTTATGTTTGGAATGGTGCTCAAAGTATTCAACCGAGTTATCCAATTTGGTTTCGTGTATGGCATATCCACCATTGGGTGGATTGTACTGCTGCTAAGTGTTATCTTCGCAGTGCTTTTCCCAGCTGTTTTACCATTGGGAGGCACAGTACACCTTATTATACTTGGAATAAGTGCAATAGCTATTTTCTTTGTCAATTCGCCAGGGAAAAATATTTTCCTCAACTTTGGACTTGGCTTCTGGGACACCTACAACATGGCTACAGGGCTCTTGGGCGATATCCTATCGTATGTTCGTTTGTTTGCTCTAGGTCTCTCTGGAGGTATCCTAGCAAGCGTATTCACAAGCTTGGCTGTGGGCATGAGCCCCGACAATGCTATTATAGGACCCATCGTTACTATTCTTATTTTTGTGATAGGTCATGCTATCAACATTTTTATGAATACCCTTGGAGCTATTGTTCATCCAATGCGCTTAACCTTCGTCGAGTTTTTCAAGAACTCAGAATTTACCGGAGGCGGACAAAAATATCAACCATTTACATAAAATATTAAATTACAAAAAATCAAATAAATTCAATTAATTATGGAATTAAATCTATTATTAGCTTATATGGGTGTTGCAATAATGCTCATTTTATCGGGAGTTGGTAGTGCTTATGGTGTAACCATTGCAGGCAATGCAGCCGTGGGTGCTTTAAAGAAAAACGATAGCGCATTTGGTAACTTTCTTGTACTTACGGCTCTGCCCGGAACACAAGGATTGTACGGTTTTGCGGGTTACTACATGTTTCAGAGTATCTTCGGAGTTCTCACTCCAGATATTTCCATTTATCAGGCGTCTGCTGTATTAGCAGGAGGTTTAGCACTTGGTTTTATTGGCTTGTTCTCGTCCATTCGTCAAGGGCAAGTGTGTGCCAATGGTATTGCTGCTATTGGTCAGGGTCACAACGTATTTACCAACACGCTTATCTTAGCAGTATTTCCAGAGCTGTATGCTATTGTAGCACTAGCTGGAGTATTCCTTATTGGTGGTGCTGTTGTTTAAATTTGAATAGTGATACTTTTTCCTCTCTATTGAGAGGTGTAAAAAAGCTGTCTTTTTTTTGGAAAAAGGGCGGCTTTTTTTGTTGACCCTGCAGAAATCACATTTAATATTTCATTGGGGTGTGCTGCGAATGCAGAAAAGAAAAATTTCTCGCAAAGGCGCAAAGACGCAAAGGC
>CAZUHZ010000247.1:0-3180 GCA_964620895.1 uncultured Dysgonomonadaceae bacterium
TTTTCAGGATGAGCAATACTGGTGGGGCACTTGTACAAGTTGCATTTTACGGAGGTTATTTTGCAATGGCTTTCCCTGCAGCTATATTTATTAAGAAGTATTCCTATAAATCAGGAATCTTAATGGGCTTAGGGTTGTATGCATTTGGAGCTTTCCTTTTTTATCCTGCAATGATTTCGGGTAGTTTTTACCCATTCCTATTTGCCTATTTTATTCTCACTTGTGGCTTGTCGTTTCTTGAAACAAGTGCCAATCCCTACATCTTGACAATGGGAACGGAGGATACATCTACTCGCAGACTCAACCTTGCCCAATCGTTCAACCCTCTTGGTTCTCTTGCAGGAATGTACGTTGCTATGAATTTTATTCAAGCAAGAATAAACCCGATGGAGACAGCAGATCGAGCAGTGCTACCTGATGCAGAGTTTCAAGCATTAAAGCAAGCAGACCTTTCCATACTTATATCTCCTTATTTAATAATAGGGATAGTAGTGTTGACAATGTTCCTAATTATTCTATTAAAGAAAATGCCTAAGAATAGCGATGAGTCTAATGAGATACATTTCGGGCGAACATTGAAGAGAATTTTCTCTATCGATAATTATAGGCAAGGAGTGGTAGCTCAATTCTTTTATGTGGGTGCACAAATTATGTGTTGGACATTCATTATTCAATACGGAACGCGCATATTTATGGCACAAGGAATGCAAGAGCAAGCGGCAGAAGTGCTTTCTCAGAAATACAACATTTTTGCAATGATTATCTTCTGCATAAGTAGGTTCATAAATACCTATTTGTTGAAGTTCTTCAATCCTGGCAGATTGCTTCGTGCATTGGCAGTTGTAGCAGGCTTGCTGACTATAGGTGTTATTGCGTTTCAAAACATTTTTGGGCTTTACTGCTTGGTTGCTGTATCTGTGTGTATGTCGCTTATGTTTCCCACTATTTATGGTATAGCGCTGAAAGGAATGGGAGAAGATGCCAAATTTGGTGCAGCGGGACTTATTATGGCAATACTTGGAGGTTCAATCCTCCCCCCACTTCAAGCAGCGATAATTGATTTGGGAACAATTGGAACTTCGTTTCCAGCAGTAAATGCATCCTTCATATTACCATTTATTAGCTTTGTGGTGGTGGCTTGGTATGGAGGGCAGGCATATAAGAGGAGTTTAACAATAACAATATAATGTTATAATACTTAAGGTGTAAAAGGGACTTACTGAATTACGTCGAGTTTAATTTGACTACCTAGAAATTTGCACCTTTGAAACTATAATAAGAATAAAGTAACAACTGAGATTATATAATATTTTTTTTAAAACAGACAGCTATGAGAAAAACTGTAATTTTAATGGTGCTTATTTTACTGAGCGTAACAACCAATTTATTTTCGCAAGAGAAGATATGGGATGAAACAGAGGCTCAAAAACAAGAGCGCTTACAATGGTGGACACATGATAGATTTGGGATGTTCATTCATTGGGGATTGTATGCCTTGCCTGCCCGTCACGAATGGGTGCAAAAATACGAAAGAATTCCGAACGAGGAGTACAACAAGTATTTCGATTACTTCAACCCCGATTTGTATAACCCAAAAGAGTGGGCAAGAAAAGCAAAAGAAGCGGGTATGAAATATGCTGTACTGACGACAAAACATCATGACGGATTTTGCCTCTTCGACTCTAAGTTCACAGACTTTAAAGTGACCAACACCCCTTATGGAAAGGATGCTGTAAAAGAGTGGGTAGATGCTTTTAGAGCAGAAGGTTTAAAGATTGGCTTCTATTACTCATTAATAGATTGGCATCACCCAGACTTCACAATAGACAATGTGCACCCGATGAGTGCCAATACAGATGAAGAGTTTGCTGAGCTGAACAAAGGCAGGGATATGTCTAAATATCGAACCTATATGAAAAATCAAGTGAGCGAAATATTGACCAATTATGGTAAAGTAGATATCCTGTGGTTAGATTATTCATATCCTGCCAAACATGGTAAAGGGCGCGATGATTGGGGTTCGATAGAACTCATTAAAATGGTGCGTGAATTGCAACCTGGAATAATTATAGATGATAGAGCTGACCTGGAAGATGTACCTGGTGGATGGGATTATAAAACACCCGAGCAATTTAAAGTGGACAAATGGCCCGAAATTGATGGAAAGCGAATCCCTTGGGAAACATGTCAAACTTTTTCAGGATCGTGGGGATATCACAGAGACGAAAACACGTGGAAAGATAACAAACAATTATTGGTGTTGTTAATTGAATCGGTGAGCAAAGGTGGAAATGTATTGTTGAATGTAGGTCCTACTGCGCGTGGTGCATTTGACTCAAGGGCTGATAAAGCCTTGGGAGAAATGGGGGAATGGATGAGATATAATAGCCGTTCGATTTATGGTTGTACACAAGCTCCTGAATCGTTTGAAGTACCTAATCAAACAATTCTCACTTACAACCCCGAATTAAACCGTTTGTACATTCATCTGCTTGACTACCCTCTCACCAATTTTAGATTGCCAGGATATAAAGGAAAAGTTAAGTATGCACATTTTTTACACGACGCATCCGAAATACAAATAACTGCTCCTTATGGACATCATATGCAAGGGAGCTTAGCTACAGAAGATGATTTAAACTTTCGTTTACCTGTAATCAAACCCAATGTGGAGATTCCAGTTATTGAAGTGTTTTTAAAATAAGATTTAAATTTATTTTTAGTGAGAAAAACATAAAGAATAGGGTCTTTTATCTCAGCCTCTTTGTGTTATTTTTTTTGTTGTAGTAGATGGAGAGTCATTTGCACAAAAGAATGTAAACCAACGCTATAGTGCTGCTGAAGGTTTTAGAACTGCCTAAGATGCAACCCGATAATTACATTTCGACAGTATTAAAATTTGATACATAGCCCGAGACAGATTCAAAACTTGTTGCAAAATTAGTTTATGGTGGTTACATTCTCAATCTGTCAAATATGTCTCAATCTATCGACAAATCGCTTGTAATAGACTCTGAGCAGTTTGGAACAGCATTAAAACATTTGAATTTGAAAAAACCGCCTCTCAATGGAGAGATTATGTTACAAAACGCAATAAGCCTGATTCAGATTGGCATATCGATAGTTTTAATTCTCATCGAATTGGCGAAATCAATATTTCACAACCTGGATACTACGATA
>CAZUHZ010000248.1:0-3179 GCA_964620895.1 uncultured Dysgonomonadaceae bacterium
TTCACCTTCAATAACGTAGGTTTCAAATCGCTCGCCATTGTTTATATTTACTACTTGCACCTTTTCCATGGGTAGTATTCCCGATTCTTTCAGAAGATAAGAATCGATGGTGATACTACCCGTGTAGTTGATATTTGCTTCTGTAACTGTACCTTGGTGCAGTTTTGCTTTTAACATGTTTAGTAACATAGTTCTCCTATTTGCTGTTTTCTAATATGATATTATCAATCAATCTTGTTTTACCAAATTTCACAGCCACTGCCATTATGGCAGGAGCTTTAATTTTGTCTATTTCTACTAGTTCTGGATAAGAGTAGATACTTATATAATCAATTTGGGCGAGAGGCATACTCTTTATTTTCTTTTCAATAAGTTGAGTGAGTATTGCAGTACTTGTCTCTCCTTCAAAATAGGCGTCTTTGGCTTTAAGCAATGATTGATTTAGTATTAATGCTTGCTTGCGCTCTTCACTACTCAAGTAGGTGTTGCGCGAACTCAGTGCTAATCCGTCTGCCTCTCTAACGATAGGGCATACCACCAATTCTAAATCTATGTGCAAGTCACGTACCATCTTTGTGAGCACAGCAGCTTGTTGTGCATCTTTCTGACCGAAGTATGCTCTATTGGGTTTTACTATATTGAAGAGGATATTCACAACAGTTGTTACACCCCTGAAGTGAGTGGGGCGCGAAGCACCACATAATACTGAGGTTATATCTCCTTCCACATTTATCCAAGTACTACTTCCTTCTGGATATATTTCGGAAGCTGAAGGATTGAAAATAATATCTGCACCTGCTTCATAGGCAAGTTTAGTATCTTGATCTATGTCTCGTGGGTAAGTTTCAAAATCCTCGTTTGGTCCAAACTGTGTGGGATTTACAAATATACTCACTACCACTAGGTCGTTTTCTTTTGCGGCTCTTCTAATAAGGGATAAATGTCCCTCGTGTAAGAAACCCATTGTTGGCACTAAACCAACTGTTTTGTCCCCCTTGTCTGCTTTTGCTAAGCGTGAGCGAAGTTCTTTAATACTTTTAATTACCATAAATCTTTTTAAGTGAAAAGAATTACTTCTTTAAGCTATTAATCACCTCTTCATCTATTTTGAATGTGTGTTGCTCTTCTGGGAAAGTCTTGCTGTTAATTTCTTCGATGTACATTTTGATTGCCCCTTTGATATCAGTAGATAAATCAGCATATTTCTTCACAAACTTTGGTGTGAAGTCGCTAAACATCCCCAACATATCGTTGCTCACCAATACCTGACCATCGCAATCATTCCCTGCACCTATACCAATTAACGGCACATTTACTGCTTCGCTTATCAGCTTTGTTAGTTTTGCAGGCACACACTCTAGCGTAATGGCAAATACCCCAGCCTCCTCCAATGCTTTAGCATCATCTATTATCCGCTGCGCTTGAGCTAAACTTCTTCCTTGCACTTTAAATCCTCCAAACATGTGTAGCGATTGGGGTGTCAATCCAATATGTCCCATTACAGGTATTTGAGCTCTCACAATTTGGCGAATAGTCTCAGCAAATTCAATACCACCCTCTAGTTTGATGGCATGAGCTCCACCTTCTTTCATCAATCGTCCTGCATTGTGAACAGCTTCTGTTGTTGAGGTGTGATACGACATAAAAGGCATGTCCACAACTACTAATGCTCTCTTTGCAGCACGATTTACAGCTTTTGCATGATAAATCATATCATCGACAGTTACAGAGATGGTGGAGTCGTGTCCTTGTACCACCATTCCTAAAGAGTCGCCTACCAGTAGAGCATCTACTCCAGCTTCATCTAGTATCTTAGCCATCGAATAATCATAAGCAGTAACCATGCTTATGATTCTGTTCTCATTTTTCGCTTTTTGAAAAGACTTTATTGTAAATTTTTTATTCATTTTCTTTGTTCTTGTAATTTCTGTTCTCTCTGTTTTTGCAGCTTCTAGCCTGTTATCATTAACATTAATCAATTGAAGATGCAGAGATAGTATATGTATGTGTACTCAATTATAAAATGGATTAATGATTGTTATCTGAGAATGTTCTTCAACTTGTGGTCTTGTAACATTGCCATAGTTTCTTTGCCCAATTCCGTATAAAGTGTTTTTTTGGTAGGCATGTACTTCTCCAAAGCTTCTAAATGTTTTGCCACAGTAGTGCTGTCTCCTCTTTTTATAGCACCAGTTAGGGCATCACTCATATGTTCATTTTGATTTATATTTTTTAGTGTGCTATTGAGTAGGGGAGCGGTAGCTTCCTTTATTTCACTCTTGCTCATCCCCGACTCGGCAAATAGTTCGTACGCCATATTTAGCAGTGTCACCATATAGTTTGATAGAACTGACGCAGCACAGTGATACAACTCTTTCTTATTTGTATCTATTTGCAGGGTGTTGTTGCCTGTCTTTTTAAACAAGCTTGTCAAACAATTGTTGTTTCCTGATTGCTCTAGTGTTGATGACTCTATTGAGAAATAGACACTTTCGAGCTCCTTAACACTTTCTTTGGCATTGCCAAAAGCCATGAGTGGATGTGCACAATAAGTAGCAAAGCCTGCATCGCTGATAGGTTGCAATACTTTGGTTGAGTGTACGCCACTGGTATGGATAAATGCTTCGATGTGTAAAGGTATATCAAGTTGCGAAATTTCTTTTGCCAATAGAGGCAGGGCATCGTCCGATACAGTTAACCATACCATAGAGCTACTTTTAATTAGTGCTGCTATGCTTGTATATGCTTCAGATTCTGTTGTTTTAGCTGCATGCTTTGCATGCTCATAAGTTCGGCTATAGTAGCCATTTATGTCAAAGCCTTTTTGTTTAAAATATAATCCTAAAGCCAAACCAACTTTTCCTGCACCTATAAAAGAGATCATTTCAGTTTCTAATCTTTATGTTGTTAAGTGACAAAGGTAGCAAATATAATTTTACTATTTATTTATTGATGGTGTACTCTATTTTATCGCCTTCTTTGATATTGTTTTTATTGCAATATCCAGCATTTACTTCCACTACATATAAGGCGGGAGCTTTAGAGATATAAGAGTTTTCGTTCATGGGAGTTGTGTTGGCATGAATGGTAACAATCTCCTTATTGCTATTCACAAAAATCATATCAAGTGGGATGTAAGTGTTGCGCATCCAAAAGCTCTGAATGTCTTCTCTTGGCAT